>JAKQYG010000550.1 GCA_023356515.1 Trichodesmium sp. MAG_R04
ATCATAAGCCATAAATACTGAGGGTGTTGATATGGGAGTTGTGTAGTAAGTGGAGATGAATAAATCTGCTCCCTCTTCGTCGCAGACTTGTTGGAGCATTTGCTTGTCGGCATCGGTGTTATTGTAGCTATATGCTGGAATTTGACGATATCGAATGCCAGAGATTTTTGGGGTAGTGTTGAGGCGATTAACTACAACTATATGTTTAGCAAAACCACTTGTTGCCCACTCCTCTATTAGCGACTTCCATACTCTGGCAATACCCGTGCTATAAAGCTGGAAAAATACTCCATCTATAATAATTTTGGGAGATAATGAGTAATACTTTTGAATAAAAATTTGTCGGTTACGAGCGTGCAAAGCTAGTTGATCGATTCGCCCATCTCGACCTGTAGTATTTGTCAGATGAAGGATGTAGTTTTTTATATTAGGAACCGGTTTAGTTAAATAGCCAGCTAGTTTAGCTCTATGACACAAGTCTACATCATCCCAATAACCTAACCCATAGTCTTCAGACCACCTCCCAATTCCTTGCAATAAAGATTTTTTTATACACAATGCCCAGCCTTCCACATATAATTCACCCAGTTCATTTTCTACATAACCTGGACCAGCTAAACCTTCTCCTGCTAGTTCACATAGGTATTCTATAGATGGTTTTAAAACTTCTACGTCATTATTCAAGTGCAGAATATAATCCCCTGTGGCTATCTCAATACCTTGGTTGTTTGCTGCAGCAAATCCCAGATTTTTTTCATTTCGGATAAGTTTTATATCATATTTTTGACAAAATTCTTTTAAAGCTTGCTTTGTTTTTAAACTACTACCATTGTCAATAAAAATTATTTCACTTTCTTGAAGATTTCTTATATTGCCTTCCCATAGTTCTAATAGCTCTCCATGATCCCACCAAGGAACAATTACACTAGCATTATATTTTTTATTAAATTTGTTGACTTTATTCCTATCTTCAGGACGATAAGTACCTACAAAAAGAATCTGATTTGCAAATAACTCTCTAAAAGTTTCGTATGAAACTTCTTTTATAATCAGGTTACCTAAACGGATATCCTGCATTTGGCCTTGATGTAGTTGATAAAATTGTTGTCCTCCCAGATAAGTCACTGACTCACAAACAACCTGAGCTTGGTTAAGAAGTGAAATAAATTCTTTTTTGGTAAAAAATCGCAAGTGCGTTTGATCGAGAATACCTTCGGTTTGATATGCCCAAGAGCCTTCCTCAGCTAAATTTCTTATTAGTGGTAAGTTGCGAATATTAGGAATACTGACTATTGCTGTTCCTTCAGGCTTTAGAAAACTACAGTATTCGCTCATCAACTTCCAAGGGTCAATAAGATGTTCGAGAATATCTGCAAATATAATACAATCAAATTCTCCCTTTTCAAATGGAGGATCAAACTTTTCTATATCTGTTTGATAAGCAGCATCAAGATTATTTTGTGCGTGATAAACAGCTTCCTCATTTAGCTCTATTCCTACCACAAAACGCCTTTGATCTTGTTGTTTTAAAGCTTGACCTAAAACTCCTGCCCCACAACCTACGTCTAAAATTTTTAGCGCATCTGATGGTACAACTGACACTATTTCTTGACGTAGATAACGATAATATTGTGGTAGTTCATTAAAGGGTTTCATAAAAAATTTAACCTTCTGTTTTTCTATATATAAAAAATTAGTGGATAATCTGGATAATCAAGTTGAAATCTAGTTTAAATAAAATCAAACCAATTTAAATTAAAAAATGTACAACTTGTTGGTTCAAAAGGGCTTTCATTACCCAAATGTCAACCATTGATTTTGGTCTAAATTCAGTTTCTTCTCTAAGACGAGTACCAAAACCACTGGCTAAAATTACTACTTTCATAAAAGATTTCAATACTCATTGATACTAATATTTAAGATAATTTCAAGACTTGATCAATTCCTTATTATTTTTCCTAATAATTACTCCTTAAGTATTAATAACATATTACTTCAATTATCATTCCCCATTTCCCCACAAAAACGATCGCCTCCCACAAAATCAATCTCTATAGAACCCATTTCATATCAATGCCCGCTATTAAGTTTTTTGACCGAGTAGGGGAGCCGTCAGTAGGACGAGGTAAAGGAGTCACGAGTCAGGGGATAGAGTAAAAGAATAGTAGAAAAAAAGGGTTACAAAATACTCCTCATCTCCTGATCTTCTCCCTCTCTTTTAAAATATATCTCAAATGGATTCTATAATCTCAAATAATCCCTAAACCCTAACAAAGCAAGCCAATATGGACTCTAAAAAATTCGTCTAACAACTTCCCAGTCTATCCCCCATAATTCATGTGTATTTGGTGAGTACCATCCCAATAACTACTAACTGTTTCGTCTACCATTTCTGGTTGAAAAGTACAAAGTAGGGTAGCTCTAT
>JAKQYG010000551.1 GCA_023356515.1 Trichodesmium sp. MAG_R04
CTACATCTAAAGCATTATGATGAGTAACAAAAGGTCGAGCAGCAGCACCACCATAAATTGACTGTAAAATTGGTGTTTCTATTTCATAAAAATTAGCATCCCAAAGATAAGTTCGAATACTTTGCATAATTTTGCTCCGCACTCTAAAACGCTTTAAAGATTCAGCATTTCCAGCCAAATCCATTTCTCGATGACGGCGACAAATTTCTGGGTCATTTACACCATAATAAGAGTCAGGAAAAGGAATAATAGCTTTGGAGAGAACATTCAATTGATTTACCTGAATTGATAACTCACCTCTATTTGTACGACAACCTATTCCTTCCGCACTAATAAAATCTCCTACATCTAATAATTTTTGAATTTGTTTAAAGCTTAAACCAGGATCGCCCTTGACTAATTTTTTCTCAATTTTAAGTTGAATTTTCCCAGTTTCATCTGTTAAGTTAATAAAGCCAATACTACCACTATCCCGCTTAGAGGTAATGCGACCACATACTTTTAATAATTTTTCATCAGGGTCTGTTTCTCCGGGTTCTAATTCCTTTGCTGGTGGAGAAAATAGGCCTATGACTTGTTTAGTGGTGTGCGATCGCTCTCTAGCTTGACTAGGATAGGGGTCTATTCCTTGGGCGCGCAATTGTTCGACTTTTTGTGAACGAACTTCTACTTCATTCCTGGTTTCGCTTTTAGCCATTGGTGATTTTACTATCTAGACGACTAATCAAAAGGGTATAATAACACATTTTTTATATTTTTGAACTGTTACAAAGATTAAATTTTTCCAAAATAATAAAGTTTTTGTTTGTAGTAGGATTATATATGAATTTTTAAGCAAGGTAAATTATTTAGACTTCTCGACCCAATGCTTGTTACCCAGTAAGGTATAATAGGCAAATTTGAAAAAATACCAGGTGAGTAATGAGTAATTTTCAAGTATACGATCGCGATTTAACCAAGGCCACATTATCTAATTATTTACAAGCTGATAGTATTGCAGTGGATACAGAAACAATGGGGTTGTTGCCAGGGCGCGATCGCTTATGTTTAGTGCAGTTATGCGATCCTCAAGGCCAAGTTACAGCAATTCGGATTGAAAAAAGGCAACAAGAAGCACCAAATTTAAAACAATTAATGGAGGCAACTAGTATAGTTAAAATATTTCATTTTGCCAGATTTGATGTAGCAATGTTACAGCATCATTTAGATATTAAAGTTTCCCCAATTTTCTGTACCAAAATTGCTAGTAAATTAGCACGAACTTATACAGGTAAACATGGTTTGAAAGATTTAGTAATAGATTTAGAAAAAGTAGAGTTAGATAAATCTGCCCAAAGTTCTGACTGGGGAAATGCAGAGAACTTAACAGAAGAACAATTGAATTATGCTGCTAATGATGTGCGGTATTTATTGAGTATCAGGGAGAAGTTAATTAAAATGTTAAAACGAGAGGAAAGGTGGGAATTAGCACAGCAGTGTTTTGAATGTTTACCTGTATTCGTAGGACTAGATTTGTTGCAGTACAAGGATATTTTTGAGCATTAATAAGGCTATCGTCAACTTTATGATTTCACTTGCAGTGTAATGATTCAGATTCCATTTTTATTGCTAGAAATTTTGTCACAAAAAACACTAATATTTTATCGAAATTTTGAAGAATATTATCAGGCATTAGCGGTTAATTTTTCTGGTTCTAAAGGAGAATGATGTAATAACATTAATTGTTTTTCTTGTAAGGTTTCTATGGCATAAGCACATCCCGAAGTATTGCTAAATTCAACTTCAAAAACAGTTGGTTCATAAATTTCTACTATTGTTCCGACTTGCCCCCGATATCATCCTAATTGGGGTTAGGAAGTTTCATATTATGTTCCCTCCTCAATTATTGTTTCTGCTTCCTTAACTCTTATTTCTCCTGACTATGCAAATTCACCTTGAAAACACCATATGTAGGGGTGAATGGCATTCGCCCTCACTGGGTGTAGTGCCCTTGCAGTTACCACACACTATAAGTAATTCTACTTAATTAAATAGAGAAGTTCTCTGTAGCCTGTTGTCATAAAAATTAAAGTACAAAATGTGGGATATAAACACAAAAATTTGATATGCTAAATAAGTGGGTAAATATGAGTTATCTTATTCCTTTTATACATTTTCTTACATAGGGACAAATTTTAACCTTTAGTCTACCTACTTATAAAGGTTTTGTCTAAAAACTCCCGTACAAATAACCCAATTTGTTGTACTGATTTTGGTAATTTTATTACCTTGTAGCTTATATTTTGTACTACAATGTATTATTTATAATAACCATTCAAAACTTTAGTTAACAATAATTACAGAGATTATAAGTAAAAATATATGTTACATACACTCTTGAGATTAATTATTAATAATGGATACTGTAATCTACCTT
>JAKQYG010000552.1 GCA_023356515.1 Trichodesmium sp. MAG_R04
TAAACCACGAGCTTTGTAGAAAGTAAAAATCATACCACCACCCAAGAGCAACTTATCACACTTATCCAACAAAGCTTCTATCACACCAATCTTACTAGAAACTTTAGAACCACCAATAATTGCAGCTAAAGGTTTTTGAGGATTATCAATTGCACCTTGGAGGAATTTTAGTTCCTTTTCAATTAAATAACCACCAACAGAAGGACTCAAATATTTAGTCACGCCCTCAGTGGAAGCGTGAGCGCGGTGGGCAGTGCCAAAAGCATCATTCACATATATATCTGCCACAGAAGCAAGTTGCTTAGCAAACTCTGGGTCATTTTTCTCCTCTCCAGGGTAGAAGCGAACATTCTCCAACAAAACTACATCACCCTTTTCCATCGCTGCCACAGTAGCAGTTACTTCTTTGCCAATGCAGTCGTCACACTTTTTAACTTCCTTACCCAATACTTCAGAGAGTCTTTTCCCCACAAGAGTCAGACGCATATTTTCATTGACCTTTCCCTTAGGACGTCCAAAATGGCTAGTCAAGATAACCTTTGCACCTTTGCCAATTAAATCTTGAATTGTAGGAAGAGCTGCCCGAATCCGGGTATCATCTGTAATACTACCATTATCAACAGGTACATTAAAGTCTGCCCGCATAAGTACCTTTTTGTCAGATAAGTCAGATGCCGATAAATTTGCTACAGTTTTTTTTGTCACAGGATTAATCTCCTAGTATTTGTCTCAAATCTATGTCCATCTATGGGAAAATTATTGGCCCATAAATAGATAAAATTAGGTGAAAGTATTAGTTCACGGTAAACATTCTATCGGAGTCCGTGCCGTTCTCAGAAATCAATAAAATCTATAATCATCTGATTTTTGGCCAATTTCTATTTCTGCTTTATTCTGGTAAGGTGGCCATTATCTAGTCCACAAACTACTACTATATATGTAGATAATTGGAGATTATTATGGATAATACTAGATCATAGACAAAACTTAAAAATCACGAATATATTTCTATGTTTAAAACAGTTCTATTTCCTGTAGACCATAGTCGAGAGGCTCGCGAAGCAGCAGATAAAGTTATTAATATTGTCAAAACATATCAGTCTCGCCTGATTTTAGTATCAGTAGTCGAAGTAGCTTCGGAAGGCCAGGAGCCATTTCACCCAGAAATGACTTCATCAGAAAGAGTTACTCAACTTTTAGAGGAGGCCAAATCTATATTTACCCAGGAGGGTATTACAGCTGAAACTATCCAGAAAGAAGGCCATCCGGCTTTTACTATCTGTGATTTAGCTGATGAGATTGAAGCTGATTTAATTGTGATAGGCTGCCGGGGTACTGGTTTGACTAATGAAGGGACTACTGATAGTATCAGTAATCGGATTATTAATTTGTCTCCTTGTCCTATTTTGGTTGTACCTTAATTATCAATAATAATTAATTGATGAAGTATTGATAAGCCGACAGTTTTCTTCGTAATAGGACTGTATTTGGGAGGCACGAGAGTTTCTTAACTGCCCTGATGACAATGGGTGCCTCCATTCTAATTTAACTATTCAAGACTTATGCAAAGAAACCGGGTTTCTAAGATAAATCCTTATTTTTAACAATAAGCATTGACGAAAATATCCGATTTCTAAGTTCCTTTGGGTAAGCCTTGTTATCTTAAACTTTTGACTTTTGAATTTCCCATGACTATTCAATGGTATCCGGGCCATATTGCTAAAGCTGAACGAAATCTTAAGGAACAACTCAAACGGGTTGATGTGGTTCTGGAAGTTCGAGATGCTCGTATTCCACTTGCTACTTGCCATCCCCAGGTTTCTGAATGGATAGGCAATAAGGCCCAAGTTTTGGTATTGAACCGTATGGATATGATTTCCTCAGCAGTAATGACAACGTGGACTGAATGGTTTGAAGTTAATGGGGAAATACCTTATTTTACTAATGCTCAGTTGGGTGATGGAGTGAAGAGAGTGGCTAAGGCAGCGATGGAGGCTGGTCGTACTGTTAATCTGAGACGGCGCGATCGCGGAATGTTACCTCGGCCTGTACGTGCTGTGGTAATTGGTTTTCCTAATGTGGGAAAGTCGGCTCTAATTAATAGACTGTTAAAGAGAAAGGTTGTTGAAAGTGCTAGGCGTCCTGGTGTTACTAAACAATTAAGATGGATACGCATTTCTGATGAGATTGAATTGTTAGATGCTCCTGGTGTAATTCCTAGTAGAATTAAAAATCTAGAAGATGGGATTAAGTTAGCTATTTGTGAGGATATTGGAGATGCTGCTTATGATAATCAACGTGTTGCTGCTACTCTGATTGATTTATTAATGTCTCTAGAGGCTAATAGTAATGGTTTTGTTTCTGCTTCTTGTTTAGAATCTCGTTATAAGTTAAAG
>JAKQYG010000553.1 GCA_023356515.1 Trichodesmium sp. MAG_R04
AGTTGTAAGTAGTAGTTTAAATAAGGGTGGCACTTGGGCTGGGGCTACAGAGGTTTTAAATAAATATCAGAAAATACCTATATTTGTAAAGGTTCAAGGTAAGGTTAAAGAGGGAAATAAAGCTCTTTTGGAGAAAGGAGCAATGTCTTTTCCTGTTGAGCCATGGAATAGTAATTTAAAGGAGCTTTTGGAGATATCAAAAGACCAGTTCAATTTATCTGAAAATAATTTGTTGATAGAATTGGAAACTCCGGTAAATATATCTGCAAAAATAGGTAAGTCAAAATTTGAAACCAAATCTAGTTTATCTATTTCTGAAGAAACTAATCAAAGTATTTATGCAAAAGTCTTGCCTATCATACTGGAAAATTTGAGGCTGCCACAAAGTGAAAAATCTTTAAGTAAAATGTTAGAAGTCCGAGTTGGTCAATTACGGGATTGGTTAAATAAAGCCTGTGCTGAAGAAAAAATAGTTAAAGATAAAAAACCAGTAATTTATAGAATTGCTGCTGAAACTAAAAAACATCAAAATTATCAAACTTCAACACAGCAATTAAATGTTTATGAAGTGGTATTACCAATTCTACTGGAGAATTTAAAAAAACCACAAATAGATAAAGATTTAGCTAAAAAGTTAAACCTAAAAATTTTTCAATTACAAGATTGGTTAAAAATAGCTAAAAGAGAAGGAAAAATAATTTCAGAAAATAATTCTAATGTTTATGTAATCTACCAAGATTTCAAACAGTTATCTCTTTTTGATAGGGTGGAAGATGATGAGGAAGAGTTAGATTGGTAAAATTATTTTTAAACAATATCAATAGGACTTATTTATCATTACTAGAAACTGGGTTTATTAGTTTGATTATTATTTTTCCCTCTTATTCAAATTTCTGATCATACATTTCTTTCTGTTGGTATTAGGGACACCCACGGGGGGAAGATGCCGGCACTATATGATTTTCACTATTTACCCTGTACATCATTTGCCCAAAATATGCTGTAATTAAGTTTTTGGGTGAGTTCAAATCAATATTTTAATTTAATAAATGAAAATTTACGACAAAATATCTGAGTGGCTAGAAATTAATTTGGTGAGACCAGCCTACGCGGGTGGGTTGCTCGGAGTGTTATCAATATTTTTCTTTGGTGCTGCTACTAATACTATGGTGGGATGGTTATATGTAATTAGTGGTATTAGTTTCGCATTGCTAGGAATAAGTGCTATTTTGCCTGGGCGATCGCTACGTCATATAAAAGTGGGTCGTCGTCCAATTCAACCTATAACTGTGGGTGATAGTTTAGCGATCGCTCTAACAATAGAAAATACTACTAAGGAACCACTGGTTTTGCTGCAAGTCCAAGATGAAATTCCTGTTGTATTAGGGAAACCGGTCCAACAAGCAATAGAAGTCATTCCTGCTCAAGAAACTTACTATTGGGTTTACTACCTTCCTACTAAAAAAAGGGGTATATATAGATGGCATTGTGTTCTACTCAGAACTGCAGCACCTCTCGGTCTATTTTGGTGTCGGCGTAGTCGAAATGCTAAAGCTACTGCTATTGTCTATCCCATAGTTTTATCCCTGAACAGTTGTCCGATAATAGATGAGCTTGGTAAGGAATATAGTCGTCAAATTCACCAACATAGTCGTTATCAAATGGCTTCGGAAGGTCTAACTCGGGCATTAAGACCATATCGGTTTGGAGACCCTAGTCGTTTGATCCATTGGCGGAGTAGTGCCCGTTATGGGGAGTTACGGGTTCGGGAGCTGGAGGTATCTAGGGCAGGGGAAGAAGTTCTAATTTGTCTTGATAGTTCTGCTGAGTGGGAACCTGATAATTTTGAGGCTGCGGTAACTGCTGCTGCTTCTTTATATTTTTATGCTAGCCACTCTCAGTTTAATGTTCAACTTTGGACAGCTGCTACTGGGTTGGTTTATGGTAATTTGTCTGTGTTGCAAACTTTGGCTGGAGTGAAGTTTGGGGAAGAGGTTGTGGTCGGAAACCCACCGGAAAAGCCTTTGGTTTGGTTGACTCAAAATTCTCTTAGTCTGACTTCTCTTCCTTCTGGGAGTAGATGGTTGTTGTGGTTGGATGAGTCTGTTGGTTCTGTAGCAGAAGTACCAAGGATGCAATATTGTTCTGGTTTGGAAATTAGTTCTGATCAACCTTTGGAGTTTCAACTTCAGTCTAGTGTTTAAGCTTACATGAAGGGAGTACCTGACGAAGTTAGTCAATAGGCAGTTATTACTAATTTTTATCAGATTCTATTTCTACTTGGGGAGCTGGAAATATATCTTGAATTTTCTCTATTAATTTAGGGAAACCAGATGGAAATAATTTGGGATAAATAATGAGTAAACAAATGCCGATAGTGA
>JAKQYG010000554.1 GCA_023356515.1 Trichodesmium sp. MAG_R04
TTTTCAATTTGTAGATATGGATGAATTTTCACTCTGGATATTTTCAATTCAGTTATTAATTTTATTTATTATCTATGTCGGATATTTTGTGATTTTTGAAACTATTTGGCAAGGACAAACCCCGGGAAAACGTTATGTAAAAATTCGGGTAATTCGTGATGATGGCAGACCAATTAGATTGCAACAAGCAACTCTTAGGGCTTTATTTCGTCCGGTGGATGATATTTTGTTTCTAGGAATGTTATTGATTGTATTTAGTAAAAAGGAAAAGCGTCTAGGGGATTGGGTTGCGGGTACGATTGTAATTCAAGAAACAAAAGCTTTTGCTGATACAATTTCAATTTCAGAAACAGCAAAAGATTTAGCAAATTATTTACTGCAAGAGGCTGATATTTCAAAGTTATTACCTGAAGATTTTGCGGTAATTCGAGATTATCTCCAACGTTCTAAGTCGATGACTAAAGAAGCAAAAATAGAATTAAGTAAAAAATTAGCAACTGAAATTAAATCAATTATTTGCCTGCAACAAATTCCAAAAAAAGTTTCTCCTCGAGAATTTTTAGAAGTGGTTTATATAGCCTATCAGCAAAAATCATAAAATTACTCAGTAGATACCTATTAAAAAGCTTAACTGTATTCGGTTTTGCAGACTAAATTGAAGGTGTTCCATATAGTTTATTGGAATTTAGATCAAACTTTTTTCAATTACAGCGCTTTTTAAATTGATGAACTACATTGCCATAATCAAAATTTTGTAGGGACGTTGCATACAACGTCCCTACTGTGGTCTACTGAAATGAAAACTGCTGTATTGTTTGACTAGCAAACTGTATAATTGCCAATATTTTGAAGCTAAGTTTTGAAGAATTAAATCAACTTCTTATCTAGTGTTGATATTAACTTCTATCATATTGGCTATTGGCGATCGCTACTATTGGTAGAAACTTGTCAAAAAATATAATTGCTCAAATCATTTCTCATCTTAATATTTCTTGCTGTTAATAGCGATCGCCTCATTTATACTACTCCTTCAACTCAACATTAATCTTATTAATACTTCGACGTTTAAGTATAGCAGACTCAGAGCGCGGTAATAAATCAAAAATTTCTCGAAAAACATCATCTACTTTTTCAAAAGGAATTTGACCTTTCTCATTTAGAACAACTTTTCCTTCTTGGTCAATTAAAACAGTTTGAGGCACAAACCCTTGATAATAATAAGCTGTTTTTGTAGAGTCATCAGTCACAGGATTAATTATAGTATCGACATTAACAGGAATAAAATCTGCTGCACGCCCATATAATTCTTGCAGTTCAGAAACTACAATTGAAAATTGTTTACAATCTTTACTATCATTCAGAAAAAATACCAAGATGGTAGGTTTAGAACTTTTTAAAGAATCTTTTAATGTAACCTTAGCAGGTACAAGAGAACCATTACCGGCGTAAAGAACAAACATATTACCATCAAATTTATCATCATTTACACTTGCCAAAGCAGTAGGTGTTGCTATTAACAGTAAAAAAAAGATTGCTAGTAAAAAACTAAACAAACTCAAGAAAATTTGTTGCCATGAAAAACGTTGTGTTAAATTCAGCATAATTTTTGTAGATATTAGGTTTTGTAATGGACTTCTTTCTTAGCTAAAGCCGAAGAAATTCTAAAATAATACTTAGCAAAGGGTTAATCTCTATTTATTTTGCCTCTTTTTAGTGTAAGCATTCAGCACTTTTTTTTTGCAGCATGACCTAGGAAAAGCTGAGAGCTGACTTGATAATACCTGCATCCTACCTTTCTTTATTAAATTTGACGTATAATATGAGAATTTTCAATCGAAGGTAGGGAGGAGAAAAGGTGGGAGTCGTCTATATAGGCGATCGCGCAGTAGGGAAAACTCATTTAGCCCTAGAATTAGTCAATCCCCAGGGACAATATGTCCAGGTTTCTATGGTAGGCCAAACTTACAAAAACCTTAAGGCCAATCTCCTGAATAGCGATGGGACGGCTAAACAAACTCAAAACATCCAATATCGTCCCCTAAACCTCCAAGTACGGTTACCCAGTGGCCTAAACGAAGTTCCCGTAGATTGGATAGACTCTCCAGGGGAAATCTTTCGCAGGTCTTGGCAATGGGAACACCCCGAGGAATGGGACTCTTTTCAAGAAATTGTCCGGCAAAGCGAGGGGGTTTTGCTGATTTTGCCACCCTATCGGGAGATCTTGTGGCCTAATCTGGAAATAACAAATTTTGTAACTCAAGAGCAGTGGTGTAATGGATTTGAGAGTTGGGCCAGATTTTTTTGTGATGATTGTCCCAAGGCCAAACATATTGTTATTTGTCTGAACAAGGCGGATCTAATA
>JAKQYG010000555.1 GCA_023356515.1 Trichodesmium sp. MAG_R04
GAAGAGAAGTTCTCTATAATTTTTTTTACCTCATTTTGTTGGTCAATCATTATTTATATTCCCTTAACTTTATGATCAAAGAAAAATGTCACCAATTTATGGGTACGATTTATATACCTACTACTATAATACACTATTTATAGAATCACGACTTACGCAACAGTAATAATTGTAGTGGCAATATTTGGAAAAAGACAAGTTTATGCACTATATCCATATATAGCGGTACTGTGTAAGTCCTGATTAATCCATTGAGGCTTTCTTGGGTGAAGGCCCGATAATGGCTACCGCTTTTTAGGTCGGAAATTATCTTTTTTGTCCAAGGGACATCTCCTGTACTATATAACTTTGGTTTTCAGGGGACAAAACATACAGCAGACTTCGGGCAAATAACGTACAGGGGAAATGGTAAAATTCATGTATTGCACGCGTTGGTGTACCTTATAACAACGGAAAGTGCAGTCCCCCTTTTTTTTTTGCTGAACCTCTAGCTTTCTAAGTACTTGTGCATATTTCTGGTTGACATAGGTCTGTCGCCATTGCTCTGAAAATTCAACTACAGGAGTATCCCGGCCAGTGAAATCGTTAATAGTTGATTTTGCTTGATAATAGAAAACTTATGGTTCCGAAAATTTTATCTAATCCTACTGGATGTTTGGAGTGTAATACCAAATAGGATCGCAAGAACTTTCGCCAAATCATTAGGGACACCGTAGGTATTGATGTCTTTTTGAATCAACTTTTGCTGGCGGTGGAACAGACCAAATTTCCAAGTCTCTCCTGTCGTTATCGCTCCATAGAGATAGTCCCCTGAGGCATTTATCCACTGGTCTAGGGCAATTAGTTCCACTGCAAGCTGGGTAAATCCTTTCCCGAGGTCAGCATTTTTCGCTTCAATAATCACGAGATTTTGAGGTATGGGAATGAAGTAATCCACATTTCCCTTCAACTGGTTGCTCACTCGGATCGAATACTCAATCTTGAGGGGCGACTGGATAAACTTGCATACGGTTTTGAGCACTGGAAAAATTAGGGACTCTCGACGGGCAATTTCCGAGATGGGATCAACTAACGCCAAGTTTTCTACCAATTCATTGGTCAGTGGGGTGGGGTCTAGGGGCTGCTGCTCTGGGAGCTGGAGAGAAGCAGATTGGAAAGCAACCCCAAATTCAGCTAGAATATCGGCGGTATCAAAAGGTAGGATGCTATACTGGCTAAAGCTGTAACTTGCAGTAGGGTCAAGAATTGAAGGTTTTACCATTTTTTTACTCTGGCAGTTTTTAATGTGTTCGGTGTTTGCCTTTAGTGGGATGGGATTAAATCGAGAAATGCACTTTTGATTAACTCTACCAACAAACCATAAAAGCAAAATATTCGTATCAACTAAAATACCTTTGCTTTGATATTTTTTCAACAGTTGAGTCTCAATGAGCATAACTCATCTGTCTTTTTTAATATTTTTAGTTGATATATTGCCTATAATTATACCAGATTTTCACATATTTAGTTTTCCTTATTTTGCAAAGCTTGACAATATATGCTATTAATAAAGTAAATTTTAGTAGTAAAAAATGCCAACTGTTCTTAGATTTGAAGCATATCGCTTTTACTTCTATAGTCACGAAACAAATGAACCACCACATATTCATGTTGATAGAGATAATTTTTCTGCCAAATTCTAGTTATCTTCTGTATCTCTAGCTAAGAATATTGGGTTCAGTCCTAAAGAATTAAGAAAAATTTAATCAATTGTCGAATTTAATCAACAAAATTTTTTGGAGAAGTGGAATGAGTATTTCAACACCTCAAGCTGATGAGCGAGTTAAAAATGTACAAATACAAGAGGATACTTTCAGTGTTGAACTGATGGATGGACGTACTATTACTGTTCCTTTAGTTTGGTATCCTCGTCTATTAAAAGCAACTGCTGAACAACTACAAGCATGGGAAATATGTGGTGGTGGTTATGGTATTCATTGGGAAGAAATAGACGAAGATATTAGCACTGAGGGATTATTACGAGGTGCCCCCGCTCCTGATAGTCAAGTACATTCTTTAGTATAAAAGTAGCGGGTATTTTTAGTTTGGTTATGGTAGCGATCGCTCTGGTTATTAGGCAGGCGATCGCTTGTTTTCTCTATGGCAATATTAACCGTATTTTGACACTTTTGACTGAATATTTTAGTTATTTTTAACTACCATTGATAATCAATCAAATAGTTGAAATTAACTGTGTCAAATCCAATGCTTTGTAAATAATTTGCTAAGGGAAAATCGTCAGTTAATACTAAATATTTTCCTTGTACGAGACTGATAATTCCACTGTCAGTTAAACCAAATTTAGTAAATTTTTCCTCTTG
>JAKQYG010000556.1 GCA_023356515.1 Trichodesmium sp. MAG_R04
ACTTCAATTAAACGATTACCCCAAACTCCTTCCAATTTAGAATTTGCTGAACGTTCGATCCCCATTTTTCCCACGATCATTCCCATTGGGTATTTGGGGTTAGCAATTAATTCTTCTTTAGTTGCTTCACCAGTATATCCTAGCAAATGAGCTGCTAGACTCCTATGAGGATAGTAACGAATGTTTTCGGTACGAATTTCTAACCCTCTTCTCTCACCTACTTTTTCTGCTAATGCTACGAAAGTAGCGCGATCCATATTTGAGGTGATTCTGACTGGTAAGGGTGATTTATAACCAGCTTTCTCTAACTTTTTGATAATATCAGTCTCTGAAATATCTAAGATTGAACTAAGTTCTGTTGCTACCTCTGACCATTTTCTAGGTGAGTATTCTTGGGGCCATAAATATACAGAGCGAGAAAGAAGGTTACTTGCTAATATTCTGCCTTTACGGTCATAAATTGTGCCACGACTTGCTGGTACTGCTGTTAGGCGAATGCGGTTGTTTTCTGCTCGTTCTCGGTTATATTTTCCTTGAACTAATTGTAATTGCACTATACGATAAGCATTAATACTAATAAAGGTAGTTATCACTAACATCATTATGAGTGCTTGTACCAAGCGATGACGTTTTAAGATACCTTGGTCCATAGAACTTTTGCCAAGGTAGGAAAATTTAGAATATAAACCAAAATCTTGAGCCATTATTATTGTATGAGTGTTTTATCTTTATTTTTCTTTGCACTCTGCTTTGTCTCCGGAAGATTAATCACTTCAAGAGTTAATCAGCAAACCCTAAATCCTAAATCCTAAAAAAGGTTTTTCTGGATGTACCAGAAAAACCTTGTATTTATATATTGAATCATCAAGAGATAACTTGACGTTGGGCAACCAATAATTCTTTAATTCCTGCTTCGGCTAAATCTAACATTTGATTAAGCTGAGTGCGACTAAAGCTACCTATTTCTGCTGTTCCCTGAACTTCAATTAAAGCAGGTTCATCATTCATTACTACATTAAAATCAATTTCTGCCACGACATCTTCAGTGTAATTTAAATCTAAATAAGGCTCTTCTTCTAATAACCCTACTGATACGGCAGCAACTTGATGCAAAATAGGCGATCGCTCCAACTCTCCCTGATCTATTAATTTACTAATAGCATTTGCCACAGCTACGAATCCTCCATTAATAGAAGTAGTACGAGTACCTGCATCTGCTTGTAAAACATCAGCATCTACTATTATGGTGCGTTCCCCTAATAAATTCATATCTAGAGAAGCTCTTAAGCTACGTCCAATTAACCTTTGAATTTCTTGGGTTCGCCCAGATAGTTTCATAAATTCTCGTTGTTGGCGTTGGGGAGTTGCGCCTGGTAACATTCTATATTCTGCAGTTAGCCAACCCTGCCCTGTATCTGCCAAAAATTTTGGTACTCCTGGCTCAATAGTAACAGTGCAAAGTACCTTTGTCTCACCACACTTGGTTAAAACAGAACTGGTGGCAAATTTAGTGTAATTTAATTCAAAATTAATAGGTCGTAATTGGTTTGATTTTCTTCCATCTGGACGTTGCCAAGACATAATAAATTATTTTGTTATCAACTACAGGTTAACTAGATATTAGCTTTTCGTAGCTCCGGGTTAAAATTCCTTTCTGCTCTATAAAACTGAACATAAAATCCGTGGCTTTTGATGTAGTATTTCATGCTACAGTTTGTCCCGCGAAATGTAGGATCATACTTTATTAAAATAATTCGGCTCAAAAACACACCTTAGCAAAATATTTTTGGAGGGTTGCTCAAAATCCCTGCTACAAAAACAACTTCTTTCCTATCGTATTCAAATTGGACACATATATAGTGTTAAATTCATCATATAATAAAAAAAAGCACTATATATCGTAAGATAAATATTGTCCTAGGGCAAGCTTTCAGTCCAGCTCACAGGTTGGACAAATCGCCATAGTATCAAAAATAGATTTTTAAATTTTAAAATTCATAATGGTTGCACAATTACAAACCCCTTCTCTAAATGTTCCCAGTGACTTACCATACACATTGCCTGGTCTGGTGCAGGTATTCACAAGTGATCAACGCAATTTTTTTACTGATGTTATGGCTCAAGCTTTGAGAATAGCTGGCCAAGGAACACCTGTATTAATTGTACAGTTTCTTAAAGGGGGAATCAATCAAGGATATAAACAACCAATGCAACTAGGGCAAAATCTGAATTGGGTTCGCTGCGATCTTCCTGTTTGTATTAATACGCCAGATATAGACGAAAGCCAGAAAAAGTCACTGCTAGATTTATGGCACTATACTCAAAGAGTTGTATACGAAGGAAAATATGA
>JAKQYG010000557.1 GCA_023356515.1 Trichodesmium sp. MAG_R04
GTATATAGCTTTTTCGTTTTTAACCAGTAAAGTGCTTGTAATTTTTCTTTTATACGGCCATCCGTTTCCCGGGACAACAGTTTTTTTAATTCAGATTCTGTTTCTAATATTTGAGTTTTTATTCTCATCTAATAACTCCAATCACTTAATAATTTTCTACCTATTTCATTGTAACAATCTTTTTTGAAATTGGTATAAAACTAATTATTTACCAGATTATTTACCAGGGAAAATTTCCCTGGCTCAAATAATAGGAAATTATTTTCTACTTTAAAATTGTTTTGGAAACAATTCTCGTTCTTTTCCGTTCAACTTCCGAAAGTTCCTCTCCATCTTGTAAGCGAGTAGCACTACTTTGTAAAACAGTTGCCGCTCCTGTATCTCCCATTTGTAATGCCGTTTTAGCTGCTGTTTGTAACATTGTAGCTGCACCTGTTCTATCGCCATGTTGTAATTTTGTTTCAGCTATTTGAGTTTGCCTATATTTTGCTAAAGCTAAAATATGATTTTGTACTTGGGGGTTAACTTGAGGCTGGTATTGTTGCATAAAATTAGCTTCAACTAAAATTAATTCCGAAAGTAAACCTTCTTTACTTTGAGCAGGGTCATCATAACGAATTTGTAATTGGGCGATATCTTGTTTTCCTTCTGGTAATTTCCCAATATAAATATTAACTAAAACGACTTTTTCTACATCTTTCATTAAATCTCCCAATCTGACTATAAATCCATTATCTTTTTGTTGTACTGGCAATTCAATAGTATCTGGTGCCACTTGTGCAATAGGCTTAAGTTCTGCTAGCCTAACTTTAGGCATTAAAGTAAATTGTAAATAAGAGTTAGTAAGTCCTACAGATTGAATCCGATTAAATAATTTTCCAAACTCTTCTATTGCCTGTTCTGGTCGTTGAATATAGGCAAGAGTTCCTCCTCCAGTATCAGCAATCTTTTCTAAAACATCTTGATTCCAATCATCACCAAATCCTAGAGAATTTAGAGTAATACTATAGTCTATTGCTAACTTTGCTAGCTTGAGACAGAGATCATTATTTCCATGTTCATTTTCTCCATCAGTTAATATAAAAGCCTGGGAAATAGAATCTTTTCGACCCTTATCTAACTCTTCTATTCCTAACTTTAAACCTTTATCAATAGCAGTACCACCAGAGGCTTTTAATTTATTAATTTCACCTTTAATACCAGCAGAATCATTAATAATCTGATTAGGAACAATTACTTTAGCTTGATGGTCAAAAGCTATAACTGAAAGGCGATCGCCTTCCTTCAAACTTTCCACAAGTTCTCCTGCTGCTTGTTTAACTGTTTCCAGTGGTCTTCCTTCCATAGATCCACTGTGGTCTAAAATTAAACAAAGGTTTAATGGTACAGTTCTTTCTAGCTCATTAGCTATAACCGAAATAGATAAGGCCACTTGCCGTTGAGATGAAGATTGAGAAGCATCAATATTGGTATCGTTGAGAGCTGAATGTAGATTAACTTTCATAAATGTACTAAGAATTTTTTTACTACTAAGGATATCTCCACAAATATAGAGAAAAATTTCGATATAAACATCAAGAAAATTAGTTGCTTAACAAGATAGATAATTCTGGCAAAGTCTTCACCTAGAAGTAGAAATAGCATCTATCCAGGGCAAACGCATCTTATTTTAAAGTTTTGACAGGGTAAGGATGGAAGGCTTCTGAGCATTTATATTCATTATTCCTATAAACCTTAACGGCAGAAGCCTCCATGATTTAGATGCGTTTTCCCTGACCATCTATCCTAAATATTGACTCAAAAATCAAGAAATGGTATATTCTCCATTTTTGGCCAATAATTGGGGTAAAATCCACACCTAGACAAAAAAATTTGTTTTAGATTTATCGAATATTATGTTATGAGTACCATAATTTAAATCTGTACTACTTATGAAGTATACTTAAAAGTATAGTACAGTTATTATAGGAATTATCTGATGAAATCACCAATCAAAGCAGTTCAAACGAGTACTTACTATGGAGATGCCTCTTTCCGTACACCACCCCCTGATTTAGAATCTTTAATGTTAAAAGAGCGAATTGTTTATTTGGGGTTACCATTATTTTCATCAGATGAAGTCAAAAGAAATGTTGGCATTGATGTTACACAATTAATTATCGCTCAACTACTTTATTTACAATTTGATAATTCCGAAAAACCAATTTATTTTTATATAAACTCTACTGGCACTTCTTGGTATACAGGAGATGCAATTGGTTTTGAAACAGAAGCATTTGCTATTTGTGACACTATGAGTTATGTAAAACCACCAATTCATACAATATGTATTGGTCAAG
>JAKQYG010000558.1 GCA_023356515.1 Trichodesmium sp. MAG_R04
TGAATTAGTAACACGAAGTATCTCTGATGCCCATAAAACTGTACAAATTAACTATCTTCATAAGTAGCGATCGCACCACTAAAGATAGTTAGGATAAGCGTTTGAGTATTTTTGGAGATGACCAATTGCTATAAACACCTTCTTTTGCTTTTGTCAGTGCTACTTCATTAATATCTGTTCCTAAAATTAAAATATTCCATTCTTGCCATTTAGGAATTAATTCTTGAAGCATAATTGCTAAAGAGTAAGGTTCTTCACCCTTAGAACAACCAGCACTCCAAATGTTTATTTTTTTTCATTAGATATTATTTTAGACTTAATAATTTCTGGGAGAATAAGATTTTTGAGTAGTCTCAACTGTCCCTGGTCTCGAAAAAAATAAGTTTCAGTTACAGTTAACAATACTATGAATTTTTCCCATTCATCTTTGCTTGGATGATTTTGATTGGCTAAAAATTGATAATATTGTTCTGGAGAAGAATATTTTAGTGATTTTATGCGCACAAATATTTTACTGCACAAACTGCAATAATCTTGCTCTCGAATATACAGGCCTACATAATTAGCAATTAATTGAATAAATTTTTGTAATAGGGTACGATTCATTTTGTATAGAGTTAATTCCTAGGGAATAAGGAACACTGTAGCAACCAAATACTTAAATATAGCCTACATTATATACTACAGAATATACTGCAAAAGTAATTTCAACGAATAAAGTCGATTACAGAGTCTATCATTAGTAATCATTATCAATTGTTTATGTAATATGTATTTTTACTCATACCGTTTTTCTATGAAGTTGTGCTTAATAAAAGATAACAACTATCAGTAAAACAGGACTTACGCAAAATATGAAAATATACACCATCTGTAGGGGTGAACTGCCGTTCACCCCTACTAGATATAGCGCTTCTGCGTAAGTCCTATAAAATACTTGTATCAGTAAGAATTATTAAGTGCATTGTTACAAAAAAAATGGTATGACAAACTTCATAGTTATTATCAGGTAAGGCTTGTAATACTGTGTTACCTAATTTCTAGCGAACTATTATTCATACTTGCAAGTATTGGAAAAATCATAATTCATTCTGGGGCGCTGTACGCAACGTCCCTACTTTATAGTTTACTCATCATGAAAAGCTCCGTAAGTAGACATAACTACTTAAATTCTACCTTCTAGCCTTTTCTTCCCTTCTGGATAAGTACTTTGGTGCCCTTTGCTTTCTTCCTACTAAAGTATAAGTATTTAACCAGATTGCTCAAGCTGGATAAATACGCAAACGTCGGTTAGGCTCATCTCCAAAACTAGCTGACTTCAAGCGATAATGCTCAACCAACTCATGCTGCATTTTACGCACCTTCGGAGGCCGTGGCAAAAGTTCAACAGGCTGCCCCTTCGGAATCACAATTTGCTCTACCGCTAGCCGTGTTTCCTCCAACGCCTCCATCTCATCTTCTGAAGCTGAAGCAGCAAACTCAGGACTAGCAGGATCTTCCATATCCAATAACCGTCGCAATGCCTTAGCAATTTGAGGCAAACCACTATTTTTAATCACATGAATAGGCACATGACGAGTTTTAGCCACATGACGTAGCTTAGATTGTTTTCGGGTGTGCGATCGTAAAGCCAAAATTACATCCGCACTATCAATATCCTTAGTCAAAACCACAGGCAAACCCAAAGTAGTAATTGCCTGCTCCATTTGATGCCGTGGAATAGCATAAGGATAGATATGCAAAGGCAAATCCTCACCATTCGGCCCGGTATCTTTATTCTCCCAAGGACTTTCAGTACTATGAGAAAACATCCCATCACTAGACAAAGACTCATCCAACAACTGTTCAAAAGACTTTGCTTCAGAAAACTCTAAAGGTTGACTAATTTGCCCAGTATTCGGCAATGGCATCATATAGCCAGAATCCCGAAAACTACCATCTGAAGTCAACATTTCCCCAGACTGTTCTAGTAATCTCCGTGTATTACGATTAACACTCGGACTCAGTCCAAGGGAACCATTAAACTCTCGCTTAATTTTTACCTCACCATTATCATCCATAGTCCTCACCTCTGGATTAGGTTTTTTCCCCCGTAGCAAAGCATCAACAGTATCAGTAACCTGCCCATGAACCACCCAACAACATCTTTCCAACATTTCGACAGCAATTTCAAAAGTTGGCGGTGCCTTACGCTCCAAAACAGTCTTTTGAGAACCGCGCCGTCGAGCCTCATCATCTCCCAAAGTTACAGCCTGAATACCTCCAATCAAATCACACAAAGTGGGATTTTTTAGCAAATTTTCAATCTGATTTCCATGAGCAGTACCCACCAACTGC
>JAKQYG010000559.1 GCA_023356515.1 Trichodesmium sp. MAG_R04
ATTCGAGAAGGAGAAGGAGTAGCTGTAAGGGTTCTGGAAAATCTAGGAGTAGACCTCTCTAAAGTCCCCACTCTGATAAACGAGATGTTGCTTGAGACTGTTGAGGTAGAGGTGGATATTCGTCAGAGGTATAAAAGTATCTTTGATCGCTTCACCGACAAAGCAATCAAAGCGATCATGTTGGCTCAAGAAGAGGCTCGCCGCTTGGGACATAACTTTGTAGGGACAGAACAAATCCTTCTGGGTTTAATTGCAGAGGGAACAGGGGTAGCAGCCAAAGTCCTGAAATCTATGGGTGTAAAACTAAAGTCTGCTCGGCTTGAGGTGGAAAAGATAATTGGCCGTGGTCCGGGAGATGTAGAAGTAGAAATGCCATTTACTTCTAGAACTAAAACAGTTTTAGAATTATCTTTGGAGGAAGCGCAGCAATTAGGACATAATTGCATTGGGACAGAGCATTTACTTTTGGGTTTAATTCGAGAAGGAGAAGGAATAGCTGTAAGGGTTCTGGAAAATCTAGGAGTAGACCTCTCTAAAGTCCCCACTCTGATAAACGAGATGTTGCTTGAGACTGTTGAGGTAGAGGTGGATGTTAGTCGGAATGATAGTAATACTCCCCAAAATAATGAGACTAATACTCCCCAGAATAATGAAACTAATATTCCCCTTACTGAGAAGGCTATCATAGCTATTTTGCTAGGTCAGAAAGAATCTCGCCGCATTGGAAAGAACTACAGATGAACTGACGGCTACAAGCGACACAAATATAGTTCTGCTTGCCTCGTCGACGGCCATTTTTGTGGATATGCTGGCAGCCACAGTCAGGACATTGCATAGGTTGAACTCTCACAGGTGTTAATGAGGTTAACCATTATAAACCAACAAACTATTTTTTTGAAATAGATTCATCCCGCTATCTACCAACGCCAAAATTTGAGATTTAACCAGCAAACCCTAATTAGTACCTTAATATAGACCCAACGATCCAAGTTCTCCACTCCTAATTTGTGAGTCTTTCTGTAGATATCTAGCAAAATCCAAAGCTTTTTGTTTGCTTTTAAACAAAGCAACCAGAATAGATTTTGGCGGTATGTTTGTGATCTGCTGACGATCTTCTTTTCTGTTAATGATTTTAGCGTCTTGACAATAACTATCTTTGATATATTTAAAGGTTGTTGCATCAGTTTTATTAACGAAAACAGGATACAAATCTAGATTATTAGACTGATGACAGGTCAAACCTGGTATTCCTAAATCTCCACTGTTAACTTCTGAATCTGTCTGTAGAATTATAGCGAATTCCATAGCTTTAGCTTTTGCTGAAAAATTAGTCACTAAAATAGATTGTCTATCCTCATTTTTGGCAATCTTAATATCTTTCCTGTACTGAATAACGGCATCTTGACAATAATTACTTTTTACATACTTCAAAGTTGCCGCATCAGTTTTATTAACAAAGACAGGATAGAAATTTTTATTATTCGATCTCTGACAAGTTAAACCTGGTTTGACCAGTTCACCGTTCCTAATTTTCTGGTCTAATTTCATCATATTCACAAATTGACTAGCCTTTGACTCACTTTTAAAAGAAGCAACTAAAATAGATTGTTTATTTTTATCTTTCCTGTATTTTTTTACAGCGTATTTGCAATAATTTTTGTGAAGATGCTTTAAAATTTCTCCTTTGCCTTGTTCAACAAAAACTTGATGTAATCCCTGGTTTATGTAATTTTCATTGTCTCCACACAAGTTTTTGTCAAAACTTAAGCGGGTCATATACCACAAATTGATATTGGTCATTATCAGTCCTAAAAGCAAACCAGTAATTATTGATAAAGAAGGGGTTACTATGGAAACTGTTCTAGAGGAATTTCGACGGTTTAATATTGAAAAAATTTCTATAGACAGCTTTACCCAGAGACCAGGAATTAATAAAAGTAAAGCTACTGCTAAGATTAGAACCAGAAGACTTACTAATATTCTGGGAAGAAAGACTATTATTAAATATATTATTAGTATCCATAAAGTCTGGAAAGCTTTAAGAATCAAAATGCCAATCAAGAATAAAAGCCAAACAACAAGCGGAATAAGGAAGAGGGATAACAGCAACAACCCAAGCAACTTTGGAATTTGGTTCATTTTAAGACCTCCTTTTTATTTGCAGGACTTACGCAGTACCGCTATATATAGAACCCATTTGGTATCTTTTAAAATTTAGGCGATCGCTAATCTCTTGAGCATTAGTCGAATAAAACAAAGATTAATCTTGGCAGTAGCATTTTTCAGAGTTCGCATCAATTTTTTTGCTCAAGCTTTTACATCTCTCCATCCAAG
>JAKQYG010000056.1 GCA_023356515.1 Trichodesmium sp. MAG_R04
AACTCCTTCTTCTTGATTAGCAGCTTCCCAATAATTCAACATATTTATCCCATAACTACTGAGGATTTTTTGGAGCTTTGCAGTAGTATAACGGTAGGAAAAAAACAACCCAATTTTATCCCCGCTTTTCCATTCTATAAATTGCTCATCCAATTTAAAACTCACATCATTATTCAATTCAAAGTCAGCATTAACTCTTTTTAAATTAGGACTTTCCTCATAATCTTTAATCCTAAATTTAATGCTCCCATTTTCCCTATTAACTCCCATATCTTCCAATTAGAAGGGTTTTTCATCAAGGGAGGCATACAATCAATTGTCATTTAAATGCACAAAAGTTTAGCAGAAGTCAGAAGCAGGAGGAAATAGTCATTAACCCCTTCCCAGTAATGTTCCTCAAGGATTGAAAGAACTCTGCAAAAACCTAGTTATTCTCAATCATTTTGGGTTGCTAAATGGTGGATAAAACGATGGTTAAAAGATGATAAGTGGGGTAAAGAAGTACCTTCACTTCTTGAAGACATTAAAAAACAA
Organism: Trichodesmium sp. MAG_R04; assembly: GCA_023356515.1. Lineage (GTDB taxonomy): Bacteria > Cyanobacteriota > Cyanobacteriia > Cyanobacteriales > Microcoleaceae > Trichodesmium. The sequence goes on from JAKQYG010000056.1 coordinate 535, forward strand.
GGATCATCATGTCTTGCTACAGACGAAGTATATCTAGCACTAGAGAATATTGACTTAATCAAAAAATAACAATTTAATGTGTAAAAAGCATACTATTCTGTATTCCCCTCAAGCAACAAAATAATAAGCAGTCAACCAGATTTAATCTTAACCCCACAACTAATTAACCTCACTTCAACCTAACAGAAGAAGGAGGAATTTGCTCAATATTAATCAAAGACTTAATCACCGACTTAACAACAGGAGCAGCAACCTTTCCCCCACTACCCTTAACAGGTTCATCAATAACAGCCAAAACCACATAACGAGGAGACTCTACAGGCAAAATACCCACAAAACTCGTAATTCGAGCATTCTTAGAATAACCTCCAGTGTCAGAAGCTTTTTGTGCGGTACCAGTTTTGCCAGCAATGCGATATCCACGGAGTCTAGCCTTTTTACCAGTACCACTCTTAACCACCTTTTCCATCATTGCCAAAACCTTTGTCGTAGTGTCAGCAGAAAAAACCTGTTTAGGTTCCGGCAAAGATAACTGCCAATATGGTTTTCCCTTGCTATCAAATAATCCACGCACAACATGAGGTGTCACCAACTTGCCCCCATTTGCCAAAGCCGCATTTAGTTGTACTAGCTTCAGAGGAGTTAGAGAAAACCCCTGACCAAAAGCAGTAGTCGCGGCTTCCACCGGCACCATTAAAAACTGGTTTCTTTCCTTCAAAACACTAGCTGCTTCAAAAGGTAAATCTGCACCAGTAGTATCTTCTAATCCTAAACCTTTGAGACCATCATAAAAAACAGCTCGCGGCATTTGCTGCATAATTTTAACCATACCAATATTACTCGAATGTTGAACAATTTCAGTTACAGTCCGAGCACCACCCCCGCCACCAAAATTAAATATAGACCAACTATTAATCCTCATTCTGCCTGTATCATAAAATATACTATCTTCTTCAATGGCTCCTACTTCTAAAGCCAAAGCTATGTTTATTGGTTTAAAAGTAGAACCAGGCTCATAAACATCTGTCACCCCCCAATTTTTGAACAATTCTACATCATAATTATAGTATTCATTAGGGTCGTAAGAAGGTTCCGATACCAGAGATAATATAGAACCATCAGCAGCGTCCATAACTATAATAGTGCCTCGCTTAGCCTCATACTGTTCTAACTGTTTTTTTAGTATTTTTCGTCCTACTCGTTGCAAGCGAGAGTCAATAGTTAGATGCAAGGAAAGGTCATCTAACTGCAAAAAACCCCTAGTTAGTTTATCAGGTACTAGAACACCTTTAATTAAACGCCGAAATGTAATTGTCTCTATAGAGCGTTCTAAGAGATTTTGTTTGCTATATTCAATTCCAGCTTGACCTTTGCTTTCTCTATCTACATATCCTACTACTTCAGCTGCTAATTCTTTCTGAGGATAGAGGCGTTGTGAATGTTGGATTAATTCTAAACCATCAACAAATAAATCAGTAATTTTATTAGCAGTTTCTTGAGATATTAACTCAGCAATTTTTATACCAGTCTCCCGTTGATTGAATATTTGAAATAAATCATTAGAATTCAAGGTTTTTTCTAAATTTGCTCCTTCCAGAATAGTTGATAATTGATCAGCAATTTCTTGTTTTGGGCGATTAAAAATTTTGGGGTGAGCATAGAGAGTATATGCTACTTTATCAATTGCTATAACATTGCCATTTCTATCAACTATTGGTCGTCTAGGAATGAAAGGATTTGATTCTACAGTTTGCTGCCGTTGAGCTCGTTCTTGTAATGCTTTACCTTCCAAAACTTGTAAGCGAAATAGGTTAGTTATTAATCCTACTAAACCGAACATCATAAGTATCCAGATTTGATAAAGTCTAGATTTTCGACATTTTTCATGGTTTTCCTTAGAGGGAGTTGAAAGTTGTTTTTGAACATTATTTTTGACAACATCTGTTTCATCTTGATGCCTTTGATTTTTGAGACGAGAACTAGATCTTCTCCTTTGTTTACCCTTGAAATACCGACGATGAAGTTGAGAATTGGAAGGATAGTCAGAAGTAGCCATTTGTTTTATTTATGGAAATAGGAAACACTGATTTTGAGATTTAACTTCAACAATTAAATAACATAACACCAATTATAAGTATGACAATTAGTATATTACTTTAATTTTGCATACTGAGTTTTGATTTTTGTAATTTAAAATTCATATTTGGTTGACCGACATTATAAGTTAAAGCATAACTATTAGCTAATATCCAAAACCATAAACCAGGATAACGAGGTTCTAACCAAGGTTGAATCCAACGAGTAAAACTAGGCAACCATCCGAATAACCAACTTACCAAACTAAATAAAGTAAAATTGATATAACTTATCGTCCAAAGCAATATTTCCTGGAAATTGATAAAATCTAGAATCCAGAATAAAAGATAAGGATTTATTCTAGCTGCTTTAAGAGCTAATTTTGTAAAAATCCACCAATTAGCTCGGTCTTTAATAAAAGTATCTGCCACTTCTGGAGGTGACTCTGCTAATAAACCAAAAAATGTATTCAAAATAGAATTAATTTTTTGGGGAGGTAAAAACTTACCCGTGGGTACCATCATACCTTTAGAAAATAACCAAGTAATAGCAATATTACCTTGATAAGCACGAATTTTATTTAAGTGATTAGCACTGAGTAAATCATATTTTAAAGCAGTATCCAGAAGCTCAGTTAAACGAGGTAAATTTCTGACCAAAGAGCCAAAACCAGTAAATACCAAAGGAGACTGGAGAGAAGCAGCATCACCAATACAAACTAAACGGTCAAAAGCAACTTGGCGATCGCTACCTTTAATACTAAAATGCCCAGGAATATAACCAAAAGTTGGCTTTTTCCATACTAATTTATCCATGTCACAGCGTCGATATTCTGGCAAAATAGTGAAAAAATCCTCATACATTTCTAATAAAGAACCAGGATTTTCAGGATGAACTTGATGATAATGAAATAGATAAATTGTTAATTCATTATCAGCACCGGGGAACAACTCCCAAATCAATTGTCTACCGCGAGAAATATCTCCGTGACTATTGAGAACATCTCCATAATTTGAATCCCAAACACCTGCTTCAAATCCACCATCAATTATTGCTCCGACTGTCGGACAAACACTATCAAAAGCACGTTTACCATTTAATTGCCAAGCGACGGGAGAAGCAGTACCCATAGCATCTACTAACAAACGCCCACAGAAAATTTCTTCAGTTTTGCTAGATAAATTTTGAGTGTAAATTACAACTTTTTCTGGTTCAATGTCAGCTTTAATAAATTCTGTTTCATCAACGATTTTTCCTCCAGCTTCTTGTAGTTTCATTCCACATAGACTCAGTAACTTTTCTGAATTTAATGCTAGATTTAAAACAGTTGGAGTATGGAGAATTTTTGCTTTACAAAAGTCAGGGTTATTAGCATCAAAAAATTTATTAAATCCATCTTTATATTCTCTAGCAATTAAATTTTCTATTTCTGTGTCTGTGAATAAACCCAAGTCAATTAAACCCTGAATTTCGGAGCGAGAAATATTCCATTCTCGATTCATTTTCCCGAAAGGCAAACGTTCTAATAATAATACTTTATATCCGAGTTTTGCCATGATTGCTGCATGAATACTTCCTAGAGCGCCACCCACATAAATTAAGTCATATTCAATATCTGAATTATGATTTTTTCCAGATTCTTTTTTCCAGATTACTTGTTTGGGTTTTTGAGGGTTTTTAACTGCTTCACGCCAACGTTTTTCCCACCAATATAAACGGTGGAGGTCATACTCTCCTCTTGGCATTTTTTGAAAGTATTTAACTGTGAGAGGATAATCAGATGCTAAAGCTGTAAAAATTGACTGATTTGATAAATCAATTGTGGGAGGTTCTGGATAAGTTAGAGGAAATTCTTTTCGTAAATTTGCAGTTAAATTTGAAGTAAATTGTTTTTGTACAGAAGATATATTTCCTGGTGCAAATACTTTCAAATAGGTAGTTCGCTGTAATGACCATACAAATACAGAAATTTCCTGAGTAGGATCTTCAGAAAATTTAACAATAAAACCATCTGGAGTGATAATTTTTTCGCCGAAACCAGGCTCAAATTGAGATTGCAACCATTGACAAACAGCTTTTGTATCTGGTGTTGGTACTTCTAGGTAAAGGATTTGTTTCATCTAGTTTTTCCAGAGAGTTAGCTTTGAAGTTAAAATTGATAAATATTAAAAACACTATTTTAACAGTTTATGGCAAAAACCTCTAATATAGAATCCGGGTAATTAGTTATCGTATCGCTGAGGATTCAGAATTCAGAATTTAGGAGAAAGAAAGAATTTAAATAGCAAGACTTGTAAAATTTCTATTCAATAGAACATCTATATTAAGAGGAAATAATTAGTAGGATTACTGTATAATATGGAATCAGGATAATTAGTTTATAAAAAACTTTGTACCTTAGTCACAAAGAATGTTGAAGCATACAGTATTGTAGGTGGAAATTCGGCTAAAGAAATGTAAGAAAAAATTTGAGGAAGATATTATTAAATATTTTTTTCGCCAAGTATTAAACTCAGGACCATTTCATTCTCAAAGAAGGCGATCGCCTCTGTTCACTAAAGTATTTTTGAATGTATAGCCATGAGCGCTCACATATTTACATATTACTATAGTCTGAAATGTAGTACATTTTTTTACTCCTATTACCAGGACTTTCGCGTGTATTACATCGGCAGTCATTTGTATTATGCAAACATGCCAGCGCACGTTGCTATAATTAAGCCAAATCGAAACGATCTAGGTTCATTACTTTAGTCCATGCAGAAATGAAATCCTCAACAAACTGCTTTTGTGAATCTGAGCCACCATAAACTTCAGCTAGTGCTCGAAGCTCTGAGTTTGAACCAAAGATTAAATCAACACGAGTACCTGTCCACTTTACTTCACCAGTAGCACGGTCAACCCCCTCAAATACTTCTTGAGCATCGGAAGTTGCCTTCCAAGTTGTGCCTAAGTCAAGTAAGTTGAAAAAGAAGTCATTGGTAAGTACTTCTATATTTTTGGTAAATACTCCATGTGTGGACTGATCGAAGTTAGTATTCAATACACGTAATCCACCAATAAGCACCGTCATCTCAGGGGCACTAAGGGTTAGAAGTTGAGCACGATCCACCAATAATTCTTCAGCTGAGGCAGCATATTTTCCTCCCATATAGTTACGGAAACCATCTGCTCTAGGTTCCAAAACAGTGAAAGACTCTACATCAGTTTGCTCTTGAGAAGCATCTGTACGACCTGGAGTAAAAGGAACAATAACCTCATGGCCAGCATTTAGAGCAGCTTTTTCAATGGCAGCGCATCCACCAAGAACTATCAAATCAGCAAGGGAAACTTGCTTAGCGCCACCAGCACTATTAAACTCGCTTTGAATTGTTTCAAGCACCTCCAGTACTTTTGCCAACTGTGCAGTATTATTCACTTCCCAATTATTTTGAGGAGCAAGACGAATACGACCACCATTTGCACCACCACGCTTATCAGAACCACGGAAGGTTGAAGCAGAAGCCCAAGCCGTAGCAACTAGTTCAGAAACAGATAATCCCGAAGCAAGGATTTTTCCTTTTAGTGCAGTAGCATCCTGATTATCAATTAAGTCATGAGTAACTGTAGGAGTAGGATCTTGCCAAATAAACTCTTCTTTAGGTACTTCTGGGCCAAGATAACGAGCAATAGGACCCATATCACGATGTGTTAATTTGAACCAAGCACGAGCAAATACATCTGCAAATTCATCTGGGTTCTCATAGAAGCGTTTTGAAATAGTTCCATAAATAGGGTCAAAACGCAAAGCAAGATCTGTAGTAAGCATAAATGGAGCATGACTTTTTGAGTAATCGTGTGCATCAGGTACAGTACCTGCGCCAGCTCCTCCTTTAGGAGTCCACTGATGGGCACCGGCAGGACTTTTTGTTAGCTCCCACTCATAGTCAAATAAATTTTTAAAGAAGTTGTTGCTCCATTGTGTTGGTGTATTAGTCCAAGCTCCTTCTAGACCACTAGTAATGGTAGCAACACCATGACCACTACCAAAGGTATTTTTCCAACCCATACCTTGTTCTTCAATCTTCGCCCCTTCAGGCTCTCGGCCAAGATATTGCTCCGGATCAGCAGCACCGTGAGCTTTTCCAAAAGTATGTCCGCCTGCAATTAGGGCAACCGTTTCCTCATCATTCATTGCCATGCGGCCAAAGGTTTCACGAATATCTTGAGCTGCAGCTAATGGATCAGGATTTCCATTTGGTCCTTCTGGATTCACATAAATTAATCCCATCTGAACAGCTCCCAAAGGATTCTCTAAATCTCGATCTCCTGAATATCGTTTATCTCCAAGCCATTCTGATTCACTACCCCAATAAATATCTCCTTCTGTTTCCCAAACATCTTCACGTCCACCAGCAAATCCCAGGGTCTTAAATCCCATTGATTCGAGGGCACAGTTTCCTGCAAGAATCATTAAATCTGCCCAGGAAATTTTCCGACCATATTTTTGTTTAACTGGCCAAAGTAATAAACGGGCTTTATCAAGATTAGTATTATCAGGCCAGCTATTCAATGGGGCAAAACGCTGCGTACCAGAGCCTCCACCACCACGGCCATCAGCAATACGATAAGTACCCGCACTATGCCATGCCATTCGAATAAATAACGGTCCATAATGACCATAATCAGCAGGCCACCAATCTTGAGACTTAATCATTAAGTCAAAAATGTCTTGTTTTATAGCATTGAGATCAAGGCTTTTGAATTCTTCAACGTAATTAAAGCTCTTACCCATCGGGTTTGACAGTGAAGAATTTTGGCGTAGGATATTCAGTTTCAACTGATTAGGCCACCAATTATGGTTTGATGTTCCACCTCCAGCTCCACGCTTGATCACTCCACTTGAAAATGGACATTTACTTTTGCTGTTTTCCATGGTTGTTTAATTAAATAAATTTACAAATAACCACAAATTGAATAAATAAAAATATTAATGAATTTTAGCCCACATTCCGCACTTCTTGACATTTAGGCGATCGCCTTTGTATTTGCAAACCTTAACCTCTTCATTGGTAGAGCTTCGCGACTTAATTATTGGACTCGATAAACCTGTTTATTCAAATCATAAATTACTCGTCCAGCTTGAGTATAAGCACTCAAAGAACCCAATACAGAAGTACGACTTAAATCAAGTCTTGATGACAAATTATTTCCAAATTCCTAAGAGTAGTTAAATTCTATAACTATCCAATATTCTTTGAATTTTAAATCTTTATATATTAACCTTTTTTCCTTAGGATTCAAGTCTATTTAAACTTTTATGTATTTAAACTACTTATTATTGTGTGCCTCGTTCAAAGAAAAAACAGTTCTAAGTTCGTAATTATAAATTTTAGCTTATTATCCTAGAAACCCGTTTTATTAAAATAAGTCTTGTCTAAAAAGCACTAATTATAAGTATTGGGTAAGTTATGAGGATGTCAAACAAAGCCAAAAATGTTGCCAATAAACCATCCATAAAATATAAAAAACATTAATCCTTCCCAACGAGTTACCTGCTTATCTTGAGTAACAAAAAAGAATAAAATTGTTCCCATTAATAAAACCAATAACCCACTACCAAAAACATTATCAGAAATTTCCAACTTGCCTATTAACCTTGGTATTCCCATTACCATTAATGAGTTAAAAATATTAGAACCCAAAACATTTCCTATTGCTATTTCTGGATTTCCTTTTCTAGTAGCAGAAATAGTAACTACTAGTTCTGGTAATGATGTGCCAAGGGCAACTGCACTTAAAGCAATTAACTCTTGAGCAATTTCCAATATTTCAGAAATTTTAGTAACAGATTTAATTGTGTAAGTAGCACCAAAAAATATAAGTAATGAACTAATAATCACAATTACTATTTGCTTGAACAGGAAACTCTTATCTGAACTATTGATGTTTTCTGACTGCTGTTCTTCTTTACCACTATTGATTGTGTATAAAACATACACAATATATCCTAAAATACAAATAATAGCTTCATTTATAGAAAAATTCTTATCTAAAACTGTTAAACTTAATAAAAAAGCTGAACTAACAAATAGTGGTAAATCTACATTAATTACTTCATATTCTATTATTAAAGTATTGCTTATAAATGATGCAGCACCAATAATCAAGAAAATATTAGCAATATTAGAACCTATAACATTACCAAAAACAATTTCAGAAGAGTTTTGATATACTGCTATAATAGATGATACTAACTCTGGTAAAGATGTTCCTAATGATACTATTGTTACCCCTACTAAAAAAGGAGAAATTTTTAAAAATATACCTATTTTTTCTGCTGCATCTGTAAAAAAATCAGAAGCTTTTATTAAAACGAACAAGCTGACGATAAATATTATTAGCCAGATAATTAAGTTTTGCATTAGTTTATTGTCTGAATTTATATATATAGCATTTTCAAAAGCTTCGAATCCAAAATACAGCCAGAAATAAAAAACAAAATATAAGGTAGTGGGTATCTCTTTCTGACAAGTATGCGTGTACTTGGCAGGATACTGGGGTTGAGAAGTGAGAAGCCCACAACATACTAAAGCCTTGGTGTGGGAGTATGTTAATTAGTACTTTGCTTCCCCCCTGCTTTAAAAGATAAAAGACATGAATTCTTAAAGGATGCTACGCAGCAGGTTGGAAGCTTGCTGCGAGCATCCCTTTTGATGTCGCGTTCGACGACCATCGCTTAAAACCAATGGCTATAGTCGTTTCACTTTAGATTGAGACAAGTGTTTCTTGCTATGAAAGTATTTCAGGCAAAAAAATGCTTCATTATCATTTAAAATGACTATAACTCTCACTCTTTATTTTTAGGTTTAATATAGAAATTAACATATCTTCCATGATCAAACGCCTTCACAGTTTTATATTTGACCTGTTCTAAAAATTTCTGAAATTCCTTAATATGACTTTTGGCAACTTCAACTAGCATATCAGGCTGATAACTAGATATCAAATTTTTTGCTCCTGCTAAAGCTTCTATTTCTGTCCCTTGTACATCAACTTTGATAAAGTCTACTTTTTCTTTAATTAATTCATCTAAAGTCACAACTACTACTTCTGTACCATTAATAATGTCATTGGCAATTTCTGTTAAAGATAAATCTTTAGCAGGATGTTCTTTGACAAAAGATGTACCACGATTTTTGCCAATAGCATAACCTAATTTAGATAAGTCAATATTCGTTACTTGATTAATTGATATATGTTTCTTCAAAGTAGCAATAATATCTGGATGAAATTCTATGGGAATGACTTTTGCTGCCTGCATAATTTTAGTAAAGTAGACTAAATGATTCCCTGTATTAGCTCCAAGATCAACGATAACAGGATTTGATAATTTTAGATTCTGCCGGATAAACTCTAACTCAGCTAATTCATAAAAATTTCCACCAACATTTGCAATTTCTATTGCTAGATTTTTTCCTGTTATTTCAAATTTTATAGGAATACTTTGATAATTGAATGAAACTATATTATCTCCCTTAAGTAACTTATCAACTAAAAGTAACCAAACTTTTGCAGTTTGATAATTAGGATTAATTTCTAAGGCTTTGCTGAATTCTAATTTTGCTTCCAAAAGTTTATCTTGTCTAATTAGCAAATTACCGATCGCTTGATGAGCTTGAAAACTCTTGGGTGATATTTCTAGGCCACGACGAAAATAATTTAGTCCTTCATCAAATTTACCTTGTTGAACTAGGTTATTGCCTATATTACCGTAAAATTCTAAAGCGGCATCTGGTTTGAGTTTTACTAATTTTTTCCAGTAGTTAATAGCTTCATCTAATTGATTTAACTCTTGTGTAATTTTAGCTAAAAGATACAGTAGAGATATATTATTTCCATCTACGGAAAAAGCATACTTATAAAATTGAGTTGCTTCATTTAGTTTGCCTTTGCCTTGCTCTATTAAACCAAGGTTAATTAGGGAAGCTACATGATTACTATCAGATTTTAGTATGTTGATATATGTTAATTCTGCTTCTTTTAACTTTCCATCTTTTTGGAATTTGAGAGCTGTTTGAAATTCTTGATTTACGTCTGTCATTGTGAATTTATTAGATAATTTATTAGTTTGACGTTTAAATACCTTCTAAAAAACTAGACAAAGCTAGACATTTGCCATCTGTAAATGCAAATGATTTATTGCTTACCCGTTTCAATGTATACTTACACTTTGTAAACTTAGTAGAGAGTCTTATATTACCTAGTTTTTAGTAATTTGGGCTTTACTGGACAATAACTAGTAATACTTGAGCATAGGAATGAATTTAGCCTCTTAATATTGACTTTATAAATAAGCTATGACTTCAATCATGTTTGTTGATATCATCCAGTCTCAAGAAGCATTTGGGAATCTTTCATCATTAAGTTAACCGTCTGCAAACGTCTGCAAACAATTATAAAGTTGTGGTAGTGCAACTATTGAAGCCGCTATTTAGCCATATAGTTGATCATTCCTATTACCCTGGTAAAAGCGGGATTAACTTTGATTAATTTTACACAGTTTTTTACCCCAATTAACACCTCGATAGTCTAGATTTTTAAACAGCTACTGAAAATTATGAATCAAATCTACAAATAATCAATAAATCTTTTCTAATTGACGAAAATCATGTTCTACTTCTTTCCAGAGAGCGAGGTTTTGGGGGTCTGTTTTAAGTGCTTTCTTCAGATAATTTCTGGCCTTATCTAGTTTTCTCTCACTGATAAGGTGACGTGCCCAACGTTGATAGGCGATCGCTTGCCACTGCCGCACTTCCCAATCTTGAGGCATTCTCTGAGCTAAACCTTCTACTAACGCAATAGCCCGGGGATATCTCTTATACTGCAATAACTGCTTTAATTGTAAATAATAATTTTGTTTAAGTTTATTTTCCACCTCTGAGGTATGTAATTTATTTTTATTTTGTTCTTTTTCTTGTTTGAAATTTACCCTAACTTTTGTTTCTCTTGGAGTTACAGTTTGTGAAGATATAGTTTCTGATTTTGACTTTTTATTAGTTTTTGATATTGGAGTAGAATTATATGCTAATTCAGTTTGAGCAGGAGTAATCTTCAGCAAAATCTTGTAAGCTTCTGTCAGTGCAATAAACTTATCTTTAGCTTGCTGATCTTTGGGGTTAACATCTGGGTGATACATTCTTGCTAGTCGCCTATAAGAAGCTTTTACCTCTTCTAAACTAGCTCCTAAATTTAGTTCTAATTTTCTATAATAATCTTCAATATTCATCTTTTATGCTAATTCCCATGCATTCTGTTATGCATATAAAACACTTCAGTTATTAAGTAATTAATAGAAAGGGAATCACTTTATTGCTCTATTTAGGTAAGTTAAGCTAATACTTATTATAAAATGTGCATTAGTAAGCTAGAATTTATAATTCAGGATTTAGAAGGGTTTTTCTATAAACGAGGAATACAACAATTAATTAATCATTATATAAAAGAAAATTACTTCTCAAAAAATGCTTCCAACTCCTGTTCCTTCTGTCTTTTAGCTTTAAACAGCCCATTTTTCTCATTTCTCACTAAGTCAGATAGGATTACTATATTAACTTCTCCAGTACTCCTCTTCTCCCCTCCCACGGTCTAAATTAGTGGTAGGTTGCTCACGATTATAAGTGGGTCCCCTACTCGAGATGCGGGTAGAAAAACCTTTGAGAAGTGTTACTAGCAGTTAGCTATCAGCAAATAATGAATAACTCTTTCTTAGGTTAAAGGAACTTACTTTAGCAATTACTTTTAATTCTCTTTCAATTTATCAATTGCTTTTACCTCATCCTTTCATCAATAGCTGATAGCTAAATGCTTAGGTTTTGATTTATATCCTCAACTAACTTCTTTTTTTTTTACTCCTTTCTTTTTATTTAATTTAACTTTAACGTTCTTCAATTACTTGGTCAATTAGACCATATTCTTTGGCTTCTTCAGCAGACATATAATAATCGCGGTCAGTATCTTTTTCTATCTTTTCCAAAGATTGACCTGTGCGCTCTGCCAACATATTATTTAATTCCGATCTAACTCGCAGAATTTCCTTAGCTTCAATCTCAATATCTGTAGCTTGACCACGAGTACCTCCCATTGGTTGGTGAATCATAATTCTCGAGTTGGGCAAGGCCAATCTTTTACCTTTAGTTCCAGCAGCTAACAAAAATGAACCCATTGAAGCTGCTAAACCCAAACAGATAGTAATGATATCTGCTTTGATATACTGCATAGTATCGTATATGGCTAATCCTGCTGTCACAGAACCACCAGGAGAGTTGATATAAAGATAAATGGGTTTATTTGGATCGTCAGAGTCCAAATACAACATATAGGCTACAATTCTATTAGCTAGCGCATCTGTAACTTCTTGACCAAGAAAGATAATTCTTTCTTGACCAAGACGGGTATAAATATCTATCCATCTTTCATACTGACTACCAGGAAGACGATAAGGAACACTGGGAACACCTATAGGCATAGTACTTTTTTCCGTTTTATTTTATTGAGGACTTAAAAGTAGCAGGTCATTGCAGTTATCATTTATCAGTACCTCCTAAGTGAAGTAAGAGGCTTAAAATACTGAAGTCGTTTCTTTTATCCCTTTAAAAGGGAAGGCTTGAGATCTAATTCTATTGTCAAGATACAAGATATTAGTAGTTTTTCACAAATCAGCAAAACTTGTTGATTTTATTGAGAACTTAAAGATTAGTAGGTAGAGGTTTTGCTAGTTCTTTTTTACTTGCCAAAACTTGATCTATTAGACCATATTCTTTAGCTATTTCTGGAGTCATATAGAGCATTCTGTCTGTATCTTTAGCAATCTTTTCTACTGATTGACCTGTGTTTTTAGAAAGAATATTTAAAAAAGTTGTTTTATTAGCTAAAACCTCTTTCGCTCTAATTGAAATATCTGTTGCTTGACCTCTTGCTCCTGTTTTGGCTTGATTGAGAACTATTGTAGCATGAGGTAAACTTGCTCGATATCCTTTTGTACCTGCTGACAAAATCATTGCCGCTGTACCCATAGCTTGACCAATACATATTGTATGAATTGGTGGTTTTACATAACTCATAGTGTCACAAATAGCAAATGCTTCTGTTTCAAAACCAATTGCATCTCCTGTATACCAAGAAG
>JAKQYG010000560.1 GCA_023356515.1 Trichodesmium sp. MAG_R04
CTAATACTGGCTTTGGAGGCATTTTCGGCGTGAAAAATCTAAAAGTTCAGCTAATTATAGTGGCAATATCTTGAAAAAGACAAATTTATCCGCCACATATAGCGGCACTGCGTAAGTCCTGCCAATGATTGAGAAGTCAAGAAATTGGAAATGGTTTGACCATAACAATTAGCTTGGGTTGCTCTATAGCTGAACTCAAAATATCAAAATTTTTTCCCACCGCCTACTCCTGACTTTTGACTTCCTACTCCCTATAAATTAGAAGCACGAATTGCTGCACCAATTAATCCCACTTGAGGATTTAAAATAATATGAACGGGCACTTTCTCTAGTAACGGTTTCATCCGCCCTTTATTCTTAAAGGCTTCCATAAAACTACCTGACTTCATAAGTGAGATAATTTTAGCTGCAATACCCCCTGCTATATACAAACCACCATAAGGTAAAAATTTCAGAGCCAAATTTCCTGCTTCTACCCCATAAGCTTCTACAAACATTTTTAAGGTTTCCTCGCACAAGGGATCGCTTTTTTCTAAAGCTGCTTTGCCAATAACTGCTCCTGGGTCTACAGTAATTTTTTTTGCACCTACTTCTTTTTCCCATTGTATGACTACATCTCTTATTTCTGGAGATTCTGTAGCATATTGGCGATCGCGTAAAAATTGATAAATTGCCACAATGCCCATTCCCGAAACTACTCTTTCCACAGAAACTCGGCTTATATTATGCAATGTCTTCAAATATTTTAAGAGGTCAAATTCTAACTCCGAGCGTGGCGCAAAATCTGTATGACCTCCTTCTGTAGGATAAACTTTAATTCCCCCCGTGGTTTGAATCAAAAAACATTGTCCTAATCCTGTACCAGCACCAATGACAGCTATGGGCGCATCACTTTTAGGCTCACCTGGTTGTAAAGTCTGCAGATCGTTAGCATTTAAACCAAAAACTCCATATCCGACTGCTTCAAAATCATTAATCAAACTAATTTGAGATATGCCTAACTTATTTTCCATCAGTTTAGCATCTATCATCCAAGGCAAATTAGTTAATTTAACCGTGTTGTTGACTACTGGACCAGCAATAGCAAAACAAGCTTTTTCTGGTTTTTGTTTTTCCTCTAACTTCTCACTAGCCTCTTCCAGGAACTTTTCTACTATAGGTACTAAATCTGGAAAATCATGACTAGAGTAACTATTTTCATAAAGGTTGCGCAGTTTCACGGAAGTTTTTGATTCTTCTCCCTTTGCATCTACCAATTGTAGTATAGTTTTCGTACCGCCAATGTCACCTGCGACTAATAATGTCATAAGTTTTATGCTCCTAGAAAAAATATATCTTTTTGAAGAATCCCGTGTTACTATTATAAAAGCAATTTCGGGAGTATATCAATAACGAATACCTGTTTTGCGGAAGTGAACAGCAGTCATTCCATCATTTAAGAGTTGACCATTCTCTACCACAGCATAAACTAACCAATGATCGCCACATTCCATCCGGTTGGCAATTTTACATTCTAAATAAGCCAGAGCATCGGTTAAAATTGGACAACCGTTATTAGCTTCCTTTGTCTCAACCCCAATAAAACGATCTTCTCCGGGTGCAAAAGCTTTGAGAAAATACCTTTGTAAATTCTTCTTTTCCTCAGCTAATATATTCAAGACAAATTTATCCCCCATATGAGTCAAAGATTCTAGAGCGCGGTCTTTAGCAACGGCAATAGTTATACCAGGAGGATTAAAAGTTGCCTGAGATACCCAAGAAGCTAACATAGCACTGGTAACATTCCCACGCTTGGCAGACATCACACACAGAGAACCCACAACCCTTCCCACTGCTTGAGCCGTACGATCGCTTACTAAGTTACCTCCTGAAGGTCTAGGTGCGCGACGTTTTTTAGATTTGATTAGAGCTTGAGCAAAATCAATACCAGTTTCCTTGCAAGTTTGAATCATCACATCATCTGGCTTAAATTTCACTCTAATAGGTTCAAAACCAAATTTATAACCTGTATCCTTTAACCTACTTTCCAAAAAATCTATTGCTTCACCGCTCCAACCAAAGGAACCAAATACCCCTGCTAGTTTATCTTTAGAAGCTGTATTTAATACAATACCCAAAGCTGTTTGAATTTGAGTTGGTGCATGACCGCCGAGAGTGGGGGAACCAATGATAAACCCATCACATTTTTCTATTACTTCCTTTATTTCATTAGATGTGGCAATCTCACAGTTAATTAATTCTACAGCTACCCCTGCTTTAGTTACACCTCTAGCGATCGCCTGAGCCACAGTAGCTGTATTACCATAAGCTGAAGCATAAAGCAAGG
>JAKQYG010000561.1 GCA_023356515.1 Trichodesmium sp. MAG_R04
TTTAAAAAAAGTCAAAACTGAGTTTAATTTAAAGATTATAGAAACAGAAGATTTATTTTCTCAAGTTGAACCTGTAGAAATTAGTAATCTTTTGGATGAGACGTTAAAGCAAAATGTACCCATTGCTTTAGCGAACGCTACGGAAAAAGCTAGTTCAGAATTAATAATTATTAATATTTTGTTGGAGATTAAGAGACAACTTCACATTAGTTTTTTTTCGGGTATAGATTTATCGGTTGATAAGGATAAAGGCTTGAATGGATTTTGTGATTTTATTATTAGTCAATCTCCGGAATAATTATATTTAGATACTCCTGTAGTTGTTCTTGTAGAAGCTAAAAGTGAAAAGATTGTTAGTGGTTTAGGGCAATGTATTGCAGAAATGATTGGGGCAGAAATATATAATAAACAAGATGGTAAAGATGTTCCTTTTATTTATGGTGTAGTGACTACTGGTTATGTTTGGAAATTTTTGAAATTGGAAAAGAATGTAGTGTTTATTGATGTAGAGAATTACTATATTAAAGATTCGAGAAAGATTATCGGAATTTTCGTGGAAATGATTAGTTCAATTAAGTCTTTGTGAGGGTGGCGATCGCTTTGGAACATTTAGCATAGTTATAGCAGTCCTAAATTGGTTGTGATAAATAATCTAATAGTTAATTGGAGATGAAAACATTGAAAACTCTGACTACTAACTACCAGAAAAATATTACAAATCAAATAGGCATTGCTATAGTTTAGTTAAGGTAAGCAAAAAGGATTAATATTTGCCTACTTGCCTACTATTTAGAAATAATTACTTGCGAAATCTCTTCAACAACTCTTCCCTCGAAGCATTCAATAACAAAGGAGTCAACTCCTCTGGAGGCAACTGCAACATAGGTTCAATAATGGCCAACAGTTCTGGTTCAAGAGAACCAAACCGGACATTGAAGAAATTTTCAATCATTTGTCGTTTTATCGTTTGTTGACCTTCTTGGCGACCTTCTTGGCGACCTTCTTGGCGACCTTCTTGGCGACCTTCTTGGCGACCTTCTTGGCGACCTTGCTCCAAAGTATCTTCGCGCCAACGTAAATATACAGGTGAAAGTTTCATTAGTAACTCCTGATCATCTTTATCTATATTTTCTCTGAATTGAATTGTGACGTGCCAACTTGCTAGAAGCTCGGTTAGATTTTCTCGGAGTGGGTTGCCTCTTGGTAGATCTTCTAATTCTAAAATAGCTTGCTCTTGTGTTTGGCTTTTTCCCAAAACCCTTAACCAAAGAGTATCCTGATTTATGGGTAGTTGATTAATTGCAATAAGGGCTGTATTTTGAAATTCTGGCAAAAAATAAATGCCTGTGGGCCATTTGCCATCTGGGTCTGGTTGAGCGCCAAAGCCTTCTATTAATCTAGCAGAACAGGAGGGACATAAAATCCATAGTAATGGCCATTCTGTTTCAGGATAGGAAGTATTTTCCCTTCTAGATTTCCGTTTTTGCTGATTAATGAGAAAGTTGAGTTTTGCTTGGCAGTCTAGTATTTCTAGTCGTTGTGGTTGATTGCGAAATGGTTCATATATAGAAGCTGTTGCTGCCATTTTGCCTAATAACCCTAAAATTTTGGGGTCGTTTGGCGGTGGAATGACAGGGATAAAATATACGTCTATTTCTCGGACTTCGCTGGCAACATCCCGACTGGTTTCAACTTTACCTAATAAAGTTAGTAATTCTTCTAAATATTGTTTGGCAAATTGGTCGTGGGGAGTTCGTGTCATATCTTGTCCGGTTGAATATTTATATTTTGAAGGCTCCTGGTAGAAGACAGAAGGGAAAAAGTTTTTTATAGCTAATTACTGGGATATAATGCCATAAATATTTTCTAATAATTTAAGGATATTATCCTACTTGTGATTATGTTAGAAATCAGTATTTTTTTATAAGATTTGATAGGTAATTAATAGTTCGGAACAGTTCACTAAGCCATATCTCTGTCCCTTTGGGTCTGAGAGCAGCAGTATGTTAATAGTAGACTAACAATACACATATAAACAATATGGCTTCAACAACCCCGTCAAGACAAAAAACAACGAAAACTGCATCATTTATAGATACTGGGCTAAATAATTTTCAAATTTGGGCATTGCAGAACCCTGAGAAACTATTTAGCAAAACTTTACTTCCCATGTAAGGATTCAGGTGAGAGCGATCGCTTCGGTGGTCAAAGTCTGCATACTTGCTGAAAATATTATAGGGTTGACAAAAAGAGCAAACTATAGTCAAGTAAGAATATGAGTGATTCAGTGC
>JAKQYG010000562.1 GCA_023356515.1 Trichodesmium sp. MAG_R04
GCCAAAAGAAATCCCTGGTTTGCCCAAAATATTCATGCCACTAATTTTTTCTGTTCTATAGAATTAATTTATTTAATTTGTTGACTCAAAATAGTAATGATAATTCATGTATCTTTTTGTGCTACAGAATGAAGTACGGAATGTGGGAACTAATACTAAATCCGCATCAAAACCAGGAGCGATCGCCCCTTTCTAGTAGAACTTATACCATTTCATAGAAGTCAGATAAATTCTGACTTCTGACTTGCTAATATCCATCTTAAATAGGTATTAGCAAATTATTTGTAAGTGACCAAAAACTTACCATCAATAATCTGATATTCTTGCTGAAATCCAGCATCAATTAAAGCTTGAGTAGTTTGTCGTCCATCAAAAAAATAAAAACGGCAAAATTGTTCCCTAAGAACTTCTCCATTAGCTTGAGAAAAGACATACCACTTATCAACATAATTTCCCTCCTTCTTAATTTTCTGCTCATAAAAAATCTCATCTTTGATTTCTTTTTTATAATTGTTATGAGGTCCCTGAATTGCTAGTGCTAATAATCCACCATCATCTAACTGACTGTGTAACTTTGCCAGCAACTGCTTATTTTTTTCTGGATCAGTTATGTGACTATAAATTCTATATTCTCCTTCTTCTTCCACAGCAGCAATAACACCTCCCGTAGAAACTATAGCTTCAAACTTTTCCTCAGTTTCAAACTCTGTCATATCTTGACAAATCAACTTAACATCTGAAATTGCCAATCTTTTCTTAGCAGTTTCCAACATTCGGGAAGAAAAATCAACACCAACAATCTTATAGTTTGCCAAAGAGAGCATTTTTTCAGTAAGTAACCCAGTTCCTACACCAATATCTAAAACTTTTCTTCTAGCACCAAGTAAATTGTACAAAATATTGCTCAAGTAATCAAAATTATAGTATCCACTTGTTAATAGGTTGTCATAGTAATTAGCTATCTCAACATACTCATTAATCATTTATTTATTCTCATCAATTATGTTTAACTCAACCCAATTTATGGGCATATTTATCAAAACCTAAATAAATAGGTTAAAGGGATCGGAGCAGGAGCCATTTTTTAAAAGGGCATGTGATTTCACATAATCTCCATCAAAACCAAAAGCGATCGCCCCTTTCTAGTAGTAGTTACATACTTTTGTTTGGAGAATACTCAATGTTGTACTTGTCAGGCGATCGCCACCGTCGAGAACACGAAACTTTAATGCCTCCCTTTCATGACCACAGAATGGGGAAATATGGTGAGTTAATTTGTAAAATCAGCAAACAAGCAGCCAGCAATTTAACAGTGAGTCAAGCATTTATTGCCTGCAAACTGACACAAGAAATTATGATGCAGGTGATACTCCAACAGGACTTACGCAGTACCGCTATATATGGTGTATAAATTCATCTTTCTCAAGATATTGCCACTATAATTAGTGCCGTTGCGTAAGTCCTGTCCAAACTGTGTTTGGTCTATATGATAGTCCCCGGCTATCTACCAATTAGGGCAATGTTAGTAAATTTTATCGAACTCACAGCCTCTCCACTCCGACCTAGTTTATTATTTTTTCCCTGGTTGCAAAAGGATTTAGGCCCTTGGAGTCCTTGGGGTAAGTATAGCAGTCGAAGCAAAGGTTAGGACATTACCAAATGCTGAAATTCAGTCAGAGATTACTTCTGACTTCTTACTTACCCGTAGTGCTATACTTCGACTGCTATATCAGCGTCAACAACAAAAACTTGATGAACTCCTATATACACAGGACTTACGCCCCGGCACTAAATCCAGTGAGGGCGAATGGCATTCGCCCCTACATATGGCATTTTCAAGGTGAATTTGCGTAATTCCTGAAAATATTATAGTTACTAAAAATCAGGAAATTTCCGAAAAACTCAAAGCTCGACCCCGAACTTCAGAATTAAATTCACCACGATTAAAAGCAACTTCTCCCCCAACAATAGTAACAACAGGCCAACCAGTTAAACTCCATCCTTCAAAAGGACTCCACCCACATTTTGTCATTAATTCCTCCTTTAAAACAGGGCGATAATTATCCAAATCAACTAATACTAAATCCGCATCAAAACCAGGAGCGATCGCCCCCTTTTTCGGAATCCCATAACCTTTAGCAACAGCAGTAGACATCCAATTAGAAACCTGAGCAACAGAACATCTGCCCTGGATAGCTTGAGTCAACATCAAAGGCAAAGAAGTTTCCACCCCAGGCATACCCGAAGGAGTATGGGGATAACCTTTACCCTTTTCTAGCAAAGTATGAG
>JAKQYG010000563.1 GCA_023356515.1 Trichodesmium sp. MAG_R04
TGGCAATGGTGAAGACTTGGGAGAAATTTTACCCAGATTAAGAGATTTGCGAGATATTGGCTTCAATATATTTTCTTATGATTATCAGGGTTATGGTACAAGTCAGGGAAGGCCTTCAGTGGCAGGAGCTAATCAAGATGTTAATGCTGCTTATGAATATTTGACCAAAACATTAGGGATACCTGCAAATCAAATTATTGTTTATGGACGTTCAGTAGGTGGGGGGCCTTCCGTAGATTTGGCATCTCGTCAACCTGTAGCTGGTTTGGTAATAGAAAGTTCATTTACAACGGCTTTTCGAGTAGTGACGCGCATCCCTATTTATCCTTTTGACAAGTTTCCGAATATTGACAATATTAAAAATGTCAATTGTCCGGTGTTGGTAATTCACGGAAATGCTGACCAAGTAATTCCTTTTTCTCACGGACAGCAACTTTTTGCTATGGTCGATGAGCCCAAGCTTTCTTTGTGGGTTAATGGTGCTGGTCATCTTAATTTATTAGAAGTGGCGGGTGAGGAATATATAAAGGTTATGGGTGAGTTTATTAGATTAATACAAATCAATTAAGTTTTAGTGATTAATATTATAGTGAATTATACCTTGCTGAAGTAAGCCTATCTTAGGGAATATGCCTGCACTACAAACCTTTAATTTTTAATATTTGTACTGTATTTTGTTGCTGCCTTTTTTTCTTTCGAGATAAACGTTTGCTATATATTTTTCTTTTCTTTTTCCATTTTCAATTGTGCTTTGACCTTTTGCCACATTTGTTCAAACTCCTCGAAACTATACTCTGAAATAGGAAAATCGCACATTTCTTCTAGCATTGCAAATCGTTTCAAAAACCGATTATTTGTTCCTTGTAATGCTTCCTCTGGATTTAAATTATACCACCTTGCTAACTGAACTAAAACAAATAAAATATCTCCCATTTCTGCTTGTTGATGTTCTTTATCTTCTGATTTTAAAGCTTCTTTAAACTCTCCTACCTCTTCGTAAAACTTCTGCCAAACTCCATCAATACTTTCCCATTCAAAACCAACAGCAGCAGCTTTTTTAGAGATTTTCATTGCTGCCATAAGCGGAGGTAACTGTCGAGCATATCTGCTTAATTTTGTACTCAGAAAATCATTGGTTTCTCTAATTTCTGCTGCCTTAATTTTTTCCCAGTTTTGCTTAACTTCTTCCATGGTATTTACTTTCACATCTCCAAATACATGAGGATGTCTTCTAATCATTTTTTGACTAATACTTTCGGCAACTTCAGCTAAAGTAAAATCATTGGCTTCACTAGCTATTTGTGCTTGTAAAACTACTTGTAATAATAAATCTCCTAATTCATCAACTATAGCTTTTTTCTGCCCACTTTTAATAGCATCTACAGCTTCATAAGCTTCTTCAATAATATAAGGAGTTAAGGTTTCAGGAGTTTGAGCTAAATCCCATGGACAACCTCCATCTGGAGAACGTAATTTAGCTACTATTTCTATCAGTTTTTGTAATGCAGCTAATGTTGAATTCATAATTTTATAATGATGAGATATTTTTTTTTATTACAGCACAGCAATTTCCTATTCCTAATTTTAGCCAACAAATTAATTGTATTGAACCTCACGAGGTGACATTTTGTGTACACATGTCCAGATTTTTCATGTCCATAATTAGGCTTTGCTGATTAAATCCAAAAGTCTAGAATCTTTTTGTGGAGGTTTCCTTGTTTATTTCCCATGAAGTTTGTCTGGTGGCCAGCTTAGATTTCTGGCTTTGGGACTAACTGATTTGCCTAAATATAGAGCGATCGCTGAGGTTAAGGTTGAGGCCATCAATACCGATATGGTTTTAGAGCAATTTGACTTTACTTTAGAGGGTTATACCAATTCTTAGAGGTCTTGCTATATTTGGAAGCTTGCAAAAATAATTTTCTTTCATAACCGAAGTTAGCATTCTATAAACTATTTACTCCAACAAATAATATTTAGCAATAGAAAATTCAAGTATAGCAATGTGCGCTGGCAGATTTACATGCTACACACAAATACTAAAGTAGTATGATAGTGACAGTATGACCTATATAGGAACGTGCGCTGGATGTTTACATATTACAACAAAAATGCTTATGTAACACAAATTTTCATTTATTGTATATAGTAGGATAGCTTTGGGCTACACTTGAAAGGAAAAGTAGTATGCAAATATGTGAGTGGTGATTGCTATATACTGTAAAAATGGAGGCGATCGCTTCCCTGATTATCTTTTGTTAAACAAGAGTAAAAGCTTAATTGCTC
>JAKQYG010000564.1 GCA_023356515.1 Trichodesmium sp. MAG_R04
CCAATACTTACCCTTTTTCTTTGCCCTCCACTTAACTGACTAACTAATACATTTTTTCTCTCTGTCATCTCTATTTGTTCGATGGTTTTTTCTACTACTTCTTTAATATTAATATCTGGAGGTAAGCGCAATTTTGCAGCATAAGTTAAAACTTCTGATACTGTTAATTCGGGATGAATAATATCATCTTGAGGAACATAACCAATCTGAGTTCGATAAATATTAAAATTATTTCTTAAATCTTCACCATTAATATAAACTTTCCCTTTAGTGGTAGGGTCTATTCCTAATAATGTTCGCATTAAAGTAGATTTACCAGTTCCACTTCCTCCCACTAAAGCAACAAATTGCCCAGGTTCGATCGCAAAAGAGATATCATTTAACAAAATTCGTGTTTTTCCCCGTTGGTCTCTGACTATTCTATAGAGGCAATAGGCATCAAGACGAATTTGGTTACCGGGGTTGAGGACTTCTAAGTTATCCCCACGACAAATAAGGGTAAAAGGTCCTATTTTAATTACCGCTCCGTTAGTCAAAATAATAGCGCTTTTAACCCGGAGCCCATTAACAAACACACCATTAGTACTATAGTCGCGTAAAATATATTTACCTTGACCATGGGGTTCAATGATGGCATGACGACGGGATATAATAGGAGCATTCAATTCTAGGGTAGCATCAGGATCGCGCCCAAGCAACACTGATCGATTTTTTAAAGATATTGAGGGTGTTTTTGGTAAAGATTTTAAAGCTACAGGATTATTGGGTTCAAAATATTTGAGCAGGATTTGGTTTTGGGGGTCGAGACCAATTTTGATTTCTATGCCATTTTCTAGAGGATGACCTTCGGATGGAGTAATACGGGTATGATCGAGAAATAATCCGTTTGTACTTGGTCGATGACTGTTACCATCATAAATATGGTAGCGATCGTCAACTTTCTTGATCAGGGCGTGATAATTAGAAATGAGTAACCAATTTGGAGGCACTACTAGATCGGCATGGCGGCGATCGCGTCCTAATATGTGACACTCTTGTGTCAGTTGGAGAGTGATAATTTGGCCTTGATTATTTAATTCTATATAAGGATTATTGCTTAAAAGAGTAGTTTGCTTTGTTTTATTACTCATAATAATATTAGATTTTAGATTCTTTGGCACAAATTTACAAAGATTATTAATATTGAATCAGAAGTGACGAATTTTTCTAGTTCAAACCATTATTTATTATTTTAATTTTAGCAGAAAGTTGCATCGATTTTTACGTCTACCCTCATCATAAGCTAATACTCATTTAAGATACCTATTAGTAAGCTAGAATTTAGAATTTATAGTTTAGCTTTAGAAGGTTTTTTCTCTTAACGAGGCATACAACAATAAGTTCCTTAAATACACAAAAGCTTATTCAGTTAAATATATGATATTATACTAAATCCCGGTATAAAAGTAGGCTTGTCCCATCGCCTAATCCGTTATTTAGTAAAGGTTGTAACTTTAAAAAGTACCCTCTCACTAAGGAAGATTTGGTATTATGTTTTTGGGTAAGCATTCAGCTATTAGCAGTCAGCCCTTGAATTTATACAAGAGACTATTCAGGTTGCCTGATGACCAATTACATTTATTTTTAGTTACTCTAACAGAGAAGCAAGCAACCTTTCTAAAGCCCATCTATATTTACTCCTTTATTTCCTAAATTTTGATCATAATAATTTCATATAAAACTAATGCAAAAACAAGTATCTATAACTACTCTCTGTATTTGCTTATATCTAACTGGATGTCAATCTCCTGAACCGGAAATAATATCTCCAAGTCCAGAAATAACTCCTTCTCCAGAAGTACCACAAGTATTAATTGAAATTCCCGCAAAATCCTTAACATTACCTACAGATAATTCCAACTCAATAACCTCTGGTGAAGTACAGGCATATTTAAACAGATTAACTAATCAAGGATTTTCTCAACAAAATCAAGGAATATGGATACAATCAAATGATAATTTATTAGCAAATCATCAAGGTACAATTCCTTTACCAGCGGCTTCTATTACTAAAGTAGCAACTTCTTTAGTTGCCTTGGAAACTTTTAATCCTAACCATCAATTTATTACCTTAATTGCCACAACAGGAAAGATTGAAAATGGTATATTAAATGGGGATTTAATTATTCAAGGAGGAGAAGATCCATTTTTTGTTTGGGAAGAAGCGATCGCTATTGGCAATCTATTAAATAAAATAGGTATTCAAAGAGTTACTGGCAATCTA
>JAKQYG010000565.1 GCA_023356515.1 Trichodesmium sp. MAG_R04
TAAGAAAAACATTATCATTTTCTAAAAAATTAAGTAATCACATTGGAGCTATATGGAACTTCGTTCATCACTATAATAACACAATTTGTACTTGACCATTACTATGCAGGACTACCAAATTATGATATCATAAAATTTAGAAGGGGCGTTTCGCTAATATATAGCACTCGAAGCAAAGGTTAGGACATTACTAAATGCTGAAATGCAGTCAGAGATTACTTCTGACTTCTTACTTACCCGTAGTGCTATACTCCGAGTACTATACATGACTTTTTATTCAACCAAAAATAGTATAGTTTCTGAGGGATAGAACTCCGCTTCGCGATAGAGCTCCGTTCCGCATTCGCGATCGCGAATGTTGTAGAAAAGAAAATCGATCTAAAAAATACCAAATGCTTTCTATACCTGTAGTGAGTAGTGGGGAGTGTAATTTTAAATCAAACTACCTAACTTAAGATTTCTTTCTTGCAAAACCTCAACATAAAGCATTTCCAATTGAGTAATATTTCGACTTAGAGTATAACGCTCCAAAACCCTTTGCCGAGCTTTTTGTCCTAAAAGAGTATTGAACTCAGGATGATCTCTAAATACAGGAAATAAAGTTTGTAATTGGTTGGCAACATTATGAGTATTTAAAATTATACCAGCTCCCTTTTCCAACACCTCACCATCAGCACCTGCGTCTGTAGCGACACAAGCTAAACCACAAGACATTGCCTCCAATAAAGCCAAAGACAAACCCTCTACTAAAGAAGGCAAAATAAATACATCAGCACCACGCAAAATTTCTATCCGTCGTTGTTCATCACTGACATATCCAAACCAACTAACTCCCTTAACATCGCTATAAAACATTTGTAGGGAAGGAGCTAATGGCCCATCACCAACAATAATCAAATGATTACTATTATCCATCTCAGAATGTTTCCAAGCTTTGAGGAGGGACTCAACATTTTTTGTTGTGGAAATACGGCCCAAATATAGAAAGACACATTTAGCATTTAACTCAGTCTTTAGACCAGAGATACCAGGAGAATACTTCTCCACATTTACCCCATTAGGGATAACTGCGACTTTTTTGCCTGGAACACCCAATTTAATTAATAAATCTTTCTGCATTTCTGAAAAAATAATTACTCGGTCATAATTTGACAGAAAAGGGGCATAGAGTTGATAAGCTAAAAATTGAGTTCCAGATTTAATATTCCGTGGCTTACTATCAAACTGGGCATGAAAAGTAGCTACTAAAGGAATATTCAACTCTTCACAAATTTCGGGTAATAGAAAATCTAGAGGAGATAGGGTAAGAGATGCGTGGACAATGTCGGGCTTAAGTTTCTGTAGAGCCTGACTTAAAACTTTGCTAGATTTGAGACTAGGTATAGTATAGCCTTGAGACTTGTAGATACAAGGTAGAGACACTTCCTGAAACCTTGGCCATTTGTCAAGTTCAGCATCTTCTGTTGCAAAGTGAAAGAAGCTAACCTGATAACCTCTATCCAATAGAGCATTGGTCATTTCTCTCGAATAGGTAACGTTGCCACAAAAAGGATATTTTTTTCCAAGCCAAGCAATATGCATTCAGATGAAAGATGAACAGGCAGATATTTTTATTGAAGAATTTTATCCTTAACAGACAAAAAACACTTCAGTCTGTAAATAATACCATTTGCTATATCAAAAGTTAGAAAAGTCTGGTGATTAGTCAGTAGTCTAAATTTAGGAGTCAGTAGGCGTAGAATATCAGAATATCTTTAAATGGTCAAAATTCCTTATTTCAGCGATCGCCAGAATTAAAAGTTTTAATTATCAATTTCTACTTCTTGTTTTAATTTTTGTAACTTTTTCATCAATCTCTGACAAGAAATTGAAAAATTATGTTATAGACAGAGTATTGGCACTACTTGCTACTACTTTGCCTTTGTGGACTGAGGGTTGTTGTAGAGATTTGTCTTCACAGTTGGAACATTGTATACTTCAAAGTTTTTAATCTAGGTACCAAAAAGCTTACAGCTTATTTGTAGTTAATGTGAGCTGTTTACGCAGCATGAACTATAAAAAATCTTGTTTTCTAGTTCTTACAGGTATATCATTAAGATGAGAATGATTATTATTCTTATAATTATTTTTATTTAATTCCATGTCCTTACCAATACAAACCAAGATGGCCATCGTAGGTGCAGGACCCCATGCCCTAACTTTGGTAACTCATCTGTTGCAAAAGCGGAAAAACTATCGCCAT
Source organism: Trichodesmium sp. MAG_R04 (assembly GCA_023356515.1). Classification (GTDB taxonomy): domain Bacteria; phylum Cyanobacteriota; class Cyanobacteriia; order Cyanobacteriales; family Microcoleaceae; genus Trichodesmium. The sequence continues at coordinate 2,243 of JAKQYG010000565.1, forward strand.
AAAATAATA
>JAKQYG010000566.1 GCA_023356515.1 Trichodesmium sp. MAG_R04
CTATATTTGGCCTTGAGATTCAGAAGGTTAACGAAGAAATAGGGCATTCAGGCGACTTGCTCACCAGCTAGTACCTTAATATTCCATCCTAAACCCCTAATTTTTTCTGAAGGTAGTTTTGGTAAAAAGCTTACCCTAAAAGGTTTTTACCTTGCTTGTCACCCCGTGAGATTCAGATCACACAATAAGTCATTGCTTCAATTATTAACTGTTGGTTTTGGAGTAAGATGAGAGCGCATTTTTGTGCTCCAGCATTTTCTATCATCAGTTTAATTAAAGTTGAGAGCAAATTTTCTAGCTTCACTTCTCCGGACAAAGTCTAAGAAACTTTAGTCTAGAAGATTTTCACTTTTAATAACGGAGGTATAGGAATAAGTATTATTGCTGATAAGGTTGATGTTTTCATCAGAGTAGAGCAGAACTGGGGCAAGTAGTTGTGAATATAGTTTTTCCAAATTTTTGGTTTTAGCTACTGATCCCCAATTATTATATCCATAGTATGCCTCAATCATATAGGTTTGGGGGATTTTGCTTTTGCCCCACTCTAGATAAAATTTTGCACACAGTTCGTTTGCTAAGGCTGCTTATTGGATATATTTATTTGTTGTAGCGAGAGTGATCGCTTGTTCGCAAGCTTCAATAGCTTCAAGTTTTCCTCTTAAGCCTTCAGCATAAGTACTTTATGTCTTCCTAGCTTGTAAACCGGATTCTATATCAGATCAAGTTTCATTAATTAGCCATAATTAATTATAAATTGGTATATTAGCAATAAAATGCCGACGGTTTCTTCTAAATTAAGATAACAGTCAGCACTTAAGACAGATATATGCAGCACTTACGCAAACCAACCAAGAAACCGGGTTTATTACTCTGATTATTGTTATTCAAATTACCAAATTTCCTAGATAAAGCTGGTTTTTACGTAATTGTATTTACTTTAAGGTTATTTATTTAAGAATTTTTGAAGTTGTTGCATAGCCAGAACACCAATATTGAATACGGCCCAACCAGCAGCAGCAAGTATAGGCAATAGAACGATTAATAAGCGATAGTCAAAATCCATTAATTCTGCTCCTAAAGATTTAAAAGTATTTTTCTTTATTTTCCAATCTATCGCAATTTGAATTTTATGTTAAGCTTTCTCGTTAAAAAATCTTCATTTCCTTCACTTGCTTAGAGAGTATTCTGCAGAAAAGAAAGAATCTAGAACGAGGTTAGAAAAATGTGAATTATTGAGGCAGAAGATTTAATCAAGGGTGAGTTACAGCTATGGCAGTCAAAATGCTTATCCTAATCTGCTGTATTTTCTTAGATTGACTTTTAGACTTTGACTTTTGACTTTACTTACTAAACCCAATATCAGTTCCTTTGCCAGCATGAACCAAAGCTAACTTTTCATAACGTTTAGCATGTTCGAGTAAGTCAGCAACCTCTTGCCCCGAAACCTCTTTAACCTTTTTTCCAGGTACCCCGACCACCAGAGATGAAGGGGCTACGTCCTTAGTTACAATAGAACCAGCTCCAATTATGCTACCTGCCCCTACTCGTAAGCCATTCAAAATTACAGCTCCGATACCAATTAAACAACCTCTTTCTATATAGGCCGAGTGAATCACAGCCCGATGTCCAACTGTCACATAATTTTCTAAAACAGTTATTAATCCAGGGTCTCCATGTAGTATTGCCCCATCCTGAACATTAGTATGGTCCCCAATAATAATCTGTTCCACATCTCCCCGAACTACGGTTCCATACCAAATACTAGCCCCTGTACCTACCTCGACTTTTCCTATAACTGTAGCGTTATCTGCGACAAAAGCAGCTTTAGATAAATCTGGAGGAGGCCAAAAAAGGAGCTGGTTTGACATTGTTTTGTTAATATTTATTTATACTTGTCTAATTGTAATTTTATCATCATTCACTGCCTATATCATAATAATTTAAGTTATTACAGTTGCTGGATCATTGCAACATAGCTGAAGTCAAATATGGTAAATTTCCTAAGGCTCCTAGTGGCTGCTATAACTGATAACTAATAACTAAAAATGACTCAATTTTCTATTGACCCACCTCTTAATTATCCAATATTTGGCCCTGAAATTCAGTGTCCCCATTGCTGTCAGACCATTCCAGCTCTAACTTTAACAGATACTTATTTATGCCCTCGTCATGGAGCTTTTGAGGCTGACCCAAATACTGGTAAATTGTTTCATCTTTACTCTGGCCGTCACTGGCGTCTC
>JAKQYG010000567.1 GCA_023356515.1 Trichodesmium sp. MAG_R04
TTTATTAAATTAGAATTGATGAGATATAAAGAGTTGATTGATAATTGGTATCAACTGCAAAGAGAAATATCTCTTCAAGTTAATCGCCATTTTATTTGAGAGCATTTAAGCTAATTTTTTCTAATTTATTGATTAGTTGTTGTTATTATTAAGCCAATTTTCAGAACTCTAATTTATAGCGATCGCTTTATCTATCTCAGGCGGACCATATTTCGCATGATTTGTCAATGCGTAACTCCTAAAGGGATTGGGCGATGGGAAAGGAAAAGCTTGCTTTTATAACCCAAATTTGGCATTATATACTTCTTATCTCTAAAAATATTTACAAGATTAAGTATACTAATCCTCATGGGGTATTTGATGAATTAAAGATTTACTACAAATGCATCAAATTTATGATTCTTAATATTACTTCTTAGAGTCAAGATGAAATATCAAAAAAAAAACAGTAGAATTATTAGCATATTTCTGTCTCCTGCTTTGCAATTTTGGTTACAATCTCAATTAGAACAAGCAGAACAACTAAAGGTTTATATTGAAGGTAGCGATCACCAAACTATTCAAGGTAAAATACCCCTAGTTTCTGTTGCTGCTTCTAAGGTTATTTTTCAAGGATTACATTTAACTGAGGTGAATTTATCTGCTACTAGTATTCAGATTAATCTTAGTCAAGTTATAAAGGGTAAACCATTAAAAATATTAAGATCTTTTCCTATATTTGGTCAGATTAAATTGCTTCAATCTGACTTAAATGCTAGTTTAGAATCTAGTCTATTTACTCAGGCTATTATTGAGTTTTTAACCCCACTATTACCCCAAGATTTTCTTGAATCTCTAGAGAAACCTATGAAGTTGTACGACCAAAAAGCTGAAATATCTATAGGTCATCTAAGTATCTTTGCTAAGGTTATGTCTAAGTTTGGTGAAAAAATTCCAATAAATTTACATACGGACTTAAAACTTGCTACGAGCTGTAAATTGCTACTAGATAATCTGAAATTTCAAGTTTTAGAACAGTCTAATTATGACTTTTCAAATACTATCAAAGTTGATTTGGGTTCGGATGTTAAACTACAAGAGCTAACATTAGAATCTGGTCAAATTATTTGTCAAGGGAGTTTGACAGTTAAACTCTAAATTCAACTATAAAAATTATACTTACAAGTTATAGTGATTTTAAATAAGAATGAGACACCTTTTACACTTAAACCATTTCATAGCGAAAAACCCTCGTCTCAATTTCAACTGAAATGACTATAGTTACAAACTCTTTGACGAAACACCACAATGTTTGATGTACAAGGATATATTGAATTCTATCACCAGATTAACTAACCATAAACCTACATTCCGCACTTCTTAAACATAAAATTGATAAGTTTTATTTATCTATCGCCCCGAATTCTTTCCATGAAAGCTTTATAGCTATGGGCATCAATTTTCACTGTCATAAAAAATTAGTTATTGATATTAAGTTCTAGAATGAAGCTTTTTCGTATAAGTCTATTTGAAAATGTAAATATATATTAAAGATATATGAATATCTGTGGAATGTCGGCATAAATCAAAGAAATTTCTAACAAATCTAATGCAGTTTGTTGCAGGAAACCTTTTGTTTGTCAGCAAGTCCTAATTATAATTTTTGAGGGCCGGTAGAAGTAAAGTGAAAAAATAATATATAAGAGGTGCAGTAAAAACATAACTATCAGTGCGGTCAAGAATTCCTCCATGTCCAGGTATTAGTTGTCCAGAATCTTTAACTCCCGCATCTCGTTTCATCATGGATTCAGTTAAGTCTCCAAGTAGACTAGCAATGCCTACTATTAAACCCAAGGCAGCACCTGTCCAAGGCGAACCAGACCAATTTAAGTACCAAGAACCTATTGTAGCGACTCCTACACTACCTAAAACTCCGAATACTGCACCCTCCACAGTCTTTTTCGGGCTTATTTCTGAAAGTCTAATTTGACCAAAGAACTTTCCAAAAAAATAAGCACCTATATCAGCAGCCCATATACAGCAAAAACCAAGTAGAGTAAATGTTAAACTCGAAGGCCAAATCAAAGGGTCGATCCATGAAATATGTTCATAGTTTTCTAAAGTTATTTGGGATATTTGTAATTGAGTTTCAACTCCAACTCTCAGTCTAATCCAATAACTGGGTAGATATCCACCATAAAATAGACCTAAAATTGATGATGATATGTCAGCTATAGTTGCTAATTTTGG
>JAKQYG010000568.1 GCA_023356515.1 Trichodesmium sp. MAG_R04
GAATCGTCAAGTTTTAAGTAATATTGTAAAGTCACAAATTAATATCCATAGCTTTTATGGAGGTGTAGTTCCAGAAGTAGCTTCACGACAACATTTAGAAATAATTAATCAGGCGATCGCTCAAGCTTTAAGAGAGGCAGATTTAGATTGGCCAAATATTGATGGTATTGGAGCCACTTGCGCCCCTGGTCTAGTTGGTGCTCTGTTAGTTGGTCTAAGCGCCGCCAAAACTCTAGCCATCGTCCATAAAAAGCCATTTGTGGGAGTCCATCATTTAGAAGGTCATATTTATGCAACCTATCTGAGCAACCCCGAGTTAAAACCACCTTTTTTATGTTTGTTAGTTTCTGGAGGTCATACGAGTTTGATTTATGTCAAAGACTGTGGTGAATATGAAACTCTAGGGCAAACAAGAGATGATGCAGCGGGAGAAGCTTTTGACAAAGTAGCTAGATTATTAAAGCTTGGCTATCCAGGTGGACCTGTAATTGATAAATTAGCAGCAGAAGGTAATAAATTAGCCTTTACTCTTCCTGAAGGAAAAATTTCTTTACCAGGAGGAAGCTATCATCCTTATGATTTTAGCTTTAGTGGACTCAAAACTGCAGTACTGCGATTAGTCCAAAAACTAGAACAGGAAGGTAGTGAGTTATTATCTGGGTCTTTAATAACTAGGGACATTGCAGCTAGCTTTCAAGAAACTGTAGCAAAGGGTTTAACAAAAAGAGCGATCGCTTGTGCGTTAGACTATGGCTTAAATACAATTGCTATTGGTGGGGGCGTAGCAGCTAATAGTGGTTTGCGATGGCACTTAAGTAGAGCCGCAGGGAGTCATAATTTGCAAGTACTATTTCCACCACTAAAATTCTGTACGGATAATGCAGCCATGATTGGTTGTGCTGCTGCTGAACATCTCAGTCGAGGCCATATTTCATCCCTGAACTTAGGAGCCAATTCTAGAATGGCCATTAAAGATGTAATGAACTTATACAAATTTGATTGAGTTGAGCTATTAGAGTAATCATATTAGTTAAAATTTTTATCAGTTAGGGAGACTTTAAGATTTTTCACACCAAAAATGTCTTTAAACCCAAGTATTAGCAAAGGAAATATCTGAAATTGCTGAAACCTAGATATATGTTGTAGAACTAGATAATAAATGAAAATCAGAAATGCCGAAGCAAAAGACTTAACTGTAATTGTAGAAATTTATAATGCCTCAATTCCTAGTCGTATTGCGACTGGAGATTTGGAGCTTATATCAATGGAGAGTCGTATTCCTTGGTATCAAGAACACTCGCCAGATAGTCGTCCTATTTTAGTTGCAGAACTAGATAATAAAGTTGTCGGGTGGCTAAGTTTTCAGTCTTTCTATGGCAGACAAGCATATAAAGCTACAGTAGAAGTAAGTATATATGTTGCTCCTGAATATCAAGGTCGAGGAATAGGAAAAAAATTACTTTCAGAGGCCATTTATTATAGTTCTAAGTTAGGAATTAAGACTTTGCTTGGCTTTATTTTTGCTCATAATATTGCTAGTTTAAGTTTATTTAATCAGTTTGGTTTTAAACGTTGGGGCTATTTACCAAAAGTAGCCGATTTAGATGGTATAAATGGAGATTTAGTGATTGTAGGACTTCATCTTGAGGAAGTAAAAAATAAGAATAAAATTTACCCCTTTTAGGGGCCAAACTGTTTATCCCACATCAGGAACAACAAATATACTACGAGAGTATTTTTGAGGAATAAATCAGATTATAGCCCCTTTGGTAATAATTATTAATGGTCTACATAATATATGCATGCTTACAAACTTTATATTTATTATTAGGCAAGGCATTCAATCAGCAGTTTCAAATGCTACATTTTGACCTGCGGAATTTAGGTTAGATAGGTCTTAGCCTAGTACCTTTCTCCCATTAATCTCTGTCGCACACCTTCAGCAATTTTTTGGCCTAGGTATTCTGGAATAAAACTTTCATTGGGGCCCAAAAGATAAAGGATGAGACGAGTTCGCCCACGCCAAACTAACAAGTTGGCATTAACCACTAACAAATCTTCTTGCCAGATGGCATACATAACTTTGTAAAATAGACCTGGTTGATTATCAGCTTCAATTAATAGTGCTGGTAGATGAAATACAGGATCAACATAAAATTCTGTTGCTACTTCTTCTAAACCACTATCTAGATTAAATTCTACTGCCAACATTTCTTCTCCC
>JAKQYG010000569.1 GCA_023356515.1 Trichodesmium sp. MAG_R04
AGGATGAATGTAGATACTTTAGATTTAGTTCAATTTCACTGGTGGGAATATCAAAATAAAAATTATTTGGATGCTCTTAATTATATGGCGGAGCTTCAGTCAGAGGGAAAAATTAAGCATTTGGCTTTAACTAATTTTGATACTCAACATCTGAAGATTATTATTGAGAGTGGAATTAAAATAGTTTCTAATCAAGTTCAATTTTCTCTTGTAGACCGTCGTCCTTTGGTAAAAATGGTTCAATTTTGTCAGAAGCATAATATTAAACTTTTGGCTTATGGTACATTATGCGGTGGTTTATTGTCAGAAAAATATTTAGATTCTCTAGAGATTGAAAATAGAAACCTGAATACTGTTAGTTTGAAAAAATACAAAAATATGGTTGATATGTGGGGAGGTTGGAATCTATTTCAAAAACTATTAAGTCTACTCAAAAAAATTGCCGATAAGCACAAAGTCAGTATCTCAAATGTGGCAGTTAGATATATTTTAGAACAACCAACTGTAGCAGGTGCAATTGTTGGAGCAAGGCTAAGTATTTCAGAAAATTTACAAGATAACTTTCGAGTGTTTGATTTTAATTTAGATGCAGAAGATTACGAAAAAATTAATTATTTAACTGGAGAGTCACGGGATTTGTTTAAATTTATTGGTGACTGTGGTGATGAATATCGAAGATAATTAAATTTAAAACCTTTGAATTGCTAATACTTACAAATAAGACTCATAAAAGGATTGGAAAATATGCCTGATTCATTTACTTTAGAAATTAGCGATCGCATCTGTTCCCACATGAACGAAGACCATCAAGATGCGGTACTTTTGTATGCTCAAAAATTTGGCAGTTCTCCCAATGCTACAGCGGCAAAAATGATTTCTATTGATGCTCAAGGTATGAACTTAACTGCTGAAGTTGGTGGAGAAAGTTTAACCATAAGAATAGAATTTGACCATACTTTAAAAGATTCTGAAGATGCTCATCATACTCTTATTGATATGCTTAAACTAGCTCGTTTTCAAAAGTAAGAAATGAGCAATTTTAGATATTGAAAAATTACCAGCTTTTCGGTTGATAGAGCTAAAAAAGTCAGTGTTTTGGGGTAACTATGGCAGAAAAATTAAGAGACTATTCTTCTGACTACCTACTCTATAATTCCCATTTATCCTGTAGGGGGAAATGATAATTCGCCCCTACAACTAAAAACTGATAACTGATAACTGAAATGACCTATGTTAAATCACCCCAACAAGTTACTCTTGAAGAATTTTTACCCCTCGAAAAAGCCTCCAGAAATTTCCTGGACTTGGCCTTCTGCCACTTCAATTTCTACCAAAGTTTCATCGTCTAATTCAATCAGTTGGGTTGCCATCGGTCTGTCCTCTCCAGACAAGGTTCTTTATTCAATTAAGGATACCAAGAATCTCAGATATTTTATAGAAGCCATTTGGAATTTGTGCCTGGGACTAAATTTTTGAGGTAGGAAGTAGTCTGTGAATATAGAAAATATAGGAAAAAGACAGAAAGGCATTCCAGTGTACCCCATCATCCTAATTTAAAATCGACCCCCCCATCATCTTCTGATACCGCCATTCCAACTCCTTCCTCAACAGAGGCCAACTATTTAAACTTTCATCCTTCTCCATTACCTCCAAAGCAGCACCCCGCGCTAACTCCAAAACCTCCTGATCTTCAACCAAACTGGCCAAAGCAAAATCCGGTAAACCCGACTGCTTCGTTCCCAATACCTGACCAGGACCCCGTAAACGCATATCCATCTCTGCTATAAAAAATCCATCCTGAGACTGTTCCAAAACTTTCAAGCGTTCCGCAGCGTCCGTCAAACCAGCACCCCTCATCAACAAACAATAGGATCCATAGACACCACGACCCACCCGTCCCCGCAACTGATGTAACTGAGATAAGCCAAATCTTTCTGCATTTTCAATTAACATTACCGTAGCATTCGGTACATCTACCCCTACTTCCACCACAGTAGTAGATACTAAAATCTGAGTTTGATTATCCCGAAATTTACTAATAGCTTGGTCTTTTTCTACACTGCTCATTCTGCCATGCAACAAACCTATTTGAAACTCTGGAAAAACTTTATCAGCTAATTTTTGATGTTCTTCTATTGCAGATTTTATATCCAGCTTTTCTGACTCTTCAACTAAGGGTAAAACTACATAAACTTGTCTGC
>JAKQYG010000057.1 GCA_023356515.1 Trichodesmium sp. MAG_R04
CTACCTCGTTTGCTCTACAATCTCCTCCATTTTATCAGTTTTCTGCTCTTTATTTTTAGCGATCGCTTTCTGAGTTCGTACTATGCACATTATATACTATCTGTCAATGCGTAACTCCTACCCTTGTTGAGCAATAGCTGTAACTTTAGAAAATAGCCTCTCAGAATAGGTAGATTTAGTATAGAGTAGCAAATTTTATAGATTTAAGTTAGAGGAAAATATCCAATAAAGTGATGAAATAAATAATATGGATGAAAGATTGCAAAAAATATTATCTCAGTGGGGAATAGCTTCTCGGCGTCAAGCTGAAGAAATGATTGTAGCTGGACGAGTAAAGGTTAATGGTAAAATGGTCCAATTAGGAGAAAAGGCCAAACCAGACTTGGATAAAATTGAAGTGGATGGTTTGTCCATTAGACCAGAAAATCGGCCTGAACCCATATATTTATTGTTAAATAAACCCATGGGAGTAATTTCAACTTGTTGGGAACCGAGGAAACGTAGTAACGTTTTAGATATCCTAAATGCAGAACTACGAAATGGAACAGGTATTCATCCTGTAGGACGCTTAGATGCAGATTCTACAGGAGCATTACTCCTCACAAATGATGGTCGGGTAACTTATGCTTTAACCCATCCCAGATATTGTCTTTCTAAAACCTATCAGGTATGGGTAGAAGGTCATCCTCAAGAATTAACCTTAAAGTTGTGGCGTCAAGGTATTGTTTTATCTGGCAAAAAAACTTTACCGGCTAAGGTTAAAGTTCTAAAAGAATGTAATAATTCTCAAACTCTTTTAGAAGTGGTTCTCTTTGAAGGCAGAAATCGCCAGATTCGTAGAGTTGCAGAAAAATTAGGACATCCTGTACTTAAACTACACCGTACTGCAATTGGTCAAATTAAATTGCAGCTGCCTGGAGAGTCAGTTTTACCTGTAGGCCATTATCGACGATTAAGGGAGTTTGAAATTAGGTTCTTGGATGACCAAATTGTCGAATCTAAATTTAACTAGAAACTCTCTTTTATGATCAACAAGTACTCTTTTTAAGAGTTTGAACTGATGCTAAATCCGGTTATTATCGGCTAGTTGCCCAAGTTACCAAATCTTTATCAGACAAAGGTTTTCGATTTTATGAATATCTCCTTATTAAACCAGATTTGGCATGACTGACTTAAACAATCAAATCAAATAATTTTAAATAATAAGAGTAATTAAAATAATTTACATTAGATGTGATGTCTCTTTGATTAACAATCAAGTTAAAGCAATGGTGAATTTAACAGCAATCAAAAAACTAAAAAAAAGTTTCTCTTTTGTACCATTAAGGCAGCGTTTTCATCCAAGAAAAAAATTATCTTTTGAAGAGGAACAAATTCAGGCATTAAAAGATATAGGGCATAAATTAAAAATGTTTAGAGATAAACATTCGATTTGTTTAGAAAGAGTAACAGTAGTGACAATGATTAGAATTAATTTACTAGAAGCAATAGAAGAAGGTAATCTAGAAGAACTGCCAGAGCCAGTTTATATTCAAGGCATGATTAAGCGATATGCAGATGTTATGGGATTAGATGGAGAGGAACTAGCAAACTTATTTCCGATTGCAAAAACTCAGGAAATTATCAGAGAATCTCTCCCAAATCTGTCAATACTTCAGCTACGGCCATATCATCTTTACTTCCTATATGTATTACTTGTTATTGTATCAGTTCGTTTGTTACCTTATCTCAACGGCTCTTATTATATATTAGGAATAGAAAAGAGAATTACTCCCTTGAACAAACAACAATATAAACTAAAAAGTGAGGATAATTTATTAGCTCCAGTATCTCTGGGAAATAGGAAAAATAAGGAAAAATTGTTAGAAAAAACAATACAAAAACCTAGAAAAAAAAATGAGGAACAACCTGTAGTGCTTAGTGTAATTGCTAAAGAGGAATCTTGGGTATCAATAAAGATAGATGGAAAAATAGCGTTTGAAGGAACTTTAACTCAAGGCACTCAGAAAACTTGGTCAGCAGAAAAACAACTGGTTTTTTTCGCAGGAAATGCTGGAGGAATAATTATACCTATTCATAACGGACAAAATATACAACTGGGAAAACCAGGTGAAGTTAAAGAAGTTGTACTTACTCCTACTAATACACAAATTCCTTATTTGAAACAATAGTATAGCTTTAAGCTTTAAGCTATCAAGCTATTAGCTTACAGCTATACTATATTAGATATCAAGGATTTAAATTTTGTTAATGTCCTAACACTATCTTTATAGTCCTATAATAATTAAAAACTGATTTATCCTGATGTTTATTCCTCTTATGTTTTTAGATGCGACCATAAATGTTTGTCACTTCTCTAAGGCGATCGCTTAGATCTGAAGTTAACATCTCTGCTCGATAACGCCAACTCCAATTACCATCCGGAAGACCCGGCTGATTCATAATAGCCTCTTCTCCCAACCCTAAAATATCTTGTAGAGGAAAAATTGCCATATAAGCGACAGAAGACATAGCTAAACGAATTAAATCCCAGTGAATGCCATGACCCCAACTACTGCCAAGAAAATTATAAACTCGTTCTTGTTCTTCAGGAGAACGCCTATTAAACCAGCCAACAGTAGTATTATTATCGTGAGTGCCAGTATAAATAACCGAATTAGTAGAATTATAGTTGTAGGGTAAATAGGAATTATTACTATCTGAGTCAAAAGCAAAATGTAGTATTTTCATACCAGGAAATTCAAACTTATCTCGCAATTGTTCCACATCAGAAGTAATAACTCCTAAATCCTCAGCAATAATTGGCAGTGCACCTAACTTTTCTTTAATAGTATTAAAGAAAGCTTCACCTGGAGCTGTAACCCATTCACCATTTTTAGCTGTAGTTTCACCTTGGGGCACTGCCCAATAAGCAACCAAACCTCGAAAATGGTCAATCCTAATTAAATCAACTATATCCAGCAGAGACTTAATCCGTTGTATCCACCAGTAAAAATCCTGCTGTTCCAATTTATCCCATTGATAGACTGGATTACCCCATAGTTGACCAGTCTCACTAAAATAATCTGGGGGGACACCAGACATCAAAAATGGTTCATTTGTTTCTGAATCTAAAGAGAATATTTCAGGATTTGCCCAAACATCAGCACTATCATGGGCAACATATATAGGAAGGTCGCCAAAGATTACAATTCCTTGTTGATTAGTATAATTTTTCAGTTCATCCCATTGCTGAAAAAATAAATATTGAAGAAATTTATGGTATTGAATTTCATCAGCCAAACGTTTTTGCCATTCTGCTAATGCTGCTGGTTGACGATGGGCAATGTCTTGCTCCCAGATATGCCAACTAGCTCCTTCGTGAGCGTCTTTTAAAGCCATATAAAGAGCATAATCATCTAACCAAAAAGCTTTACTGTTGCAGAATTTATTGAATGTCTCTTTTTCTTCTTTAGAAGCATCTTTTTGAAAGTTTTGGTAAGCAGTTTTCAGTAGAGAGCCTTTGATTTGGACAACTAAATCAAAATCTACTTTATCCTTTAGAAATTCCGGTACATTAGAAATATCCTCCTCAAAAAGCCATCCTTCATCTTTTAACTTATCTGGACTAATTAACAGGGGGTTTCCTGCCATTGCTGAATAAGATTGATAGGGAGAATTGCCAACACCTGTTGGCCCCAATGGTAGAGTTTGCCAAATTTTTTGTCCGCTATTTTTCAAAAAATTCACAAAATTGTATGCTTCCTGGCCTAAGTCACCAATTCCAAAGGGACTAGGAAAAGAAGTAGGATGCAGTAAAATACCGCTAGCTCTTGAAAGTGGCATGATTAAACCTAGAAAATACTAATCAAAAAAATCAATCCAGAACGAATTTTACCAAAAAAAACAGGTTAAAAGCCATGTCCTTCTAGAGCAGTTTTTTTCTGTTTCGTTGCGTTGTAGATGTAAGTGAAGCCTACACTAGCAAAACCGTTAGCTGGACTGGTGAAATTCTCAACAATTTGGGTGGCCAAAAAGTTGTGACTGGTAATGATGGTTTTCGCCTTGAACACGACTTAAACAGAGCGCGTGGAATCTTGCTCAAAAGCGTGGTAGAGAAATTTTCTACCACATTGGGAGACACTCCCTCAGTAAGTTAATCTTCCTGTGCATTGTTAACAATTGTTAGCAAAATAGCAAAATAGTATCGGGTAACAAACTGGATGTCAGTATTACTTACAGCTTGCTGAAAAAGTCTTGTATAAGAAGTAGGGGAGTAGTCATGGACGTTACCGAAAAATTGGGTTTAAAGCCTCGCCCATAAGCGGGAGACTTTCTAGTTGATTTTTTTTCACTGGTCTAGTCCTTGTTGGTTTTTAGTTCACAGGAAATATATTAGTCGCGGGTGGGCATACCGATACAAAAAACGGGCGGTTCGGCAAGTGTTAAGACTACTGCCAAAGTAGCGGCAGCCCGCCGAGGAGCTACGGGTCGGCAAGAAACCCGGTGCCTTTAGGCCGGGGAGGATGTCAAATACAACATCCCTACATAAGAATAGAGAATGTATAGAGGAGGTAGTCAGATATATTTATCACTTGATTTTTCTGGCACAGGACTTCTCCCCAAAAATTATTTAACTAGTTAGGTTCTACACAACTGTACATTTGATTATTTGATTCAGTCACTTGTTTGACTTGAGCAATATTTTTATTAATAACTTTTTCTACTTCAATTTTTACACTATCAGACATTGACGAAAGCCATTTACTAATATCAATGTGCATCCACCGTTTACTATAGTTATTATAAACAACAAAGTCAAGCAAATGACTCATATTTGTTTGGCCTGCTATCTGGCTAACTTCTTTCATCATCAAGTAACTTAAACCATAAAAAGGTTCGGAACCTTGTTGAAAATATTGTTTCCACTGACTCCAATTTAAGTTATTACGAGTTAACATTTTTTCTGCAAAAAAAGTAGCTAAACCTTCTGCATAGCAGTCAAGTAATTGGGAATTCAATAAATGAAATATTTCGTGAGCTAATTGACCATGGAAAGCATATTCAGATGGTTTACGACTTAAGTATATAGTAAATTCTCCTTGACTTTCATCATCAAGTGAAGTTAAAGGAGTTGTATTAAATTTTAAATTAACTTTTTCTACTGGTATTCTGGGTTTACCGTAAAGTTGTTGACTATAATTAAATCCTGATCGTATAAAAGCATAAATTTTAGGATTATTGAAACTAGCATCTAAGGCTTTTATTTGAGGTGAGGATATAAATTGAGCAGCAACTTTTTGAAATGTTAAGTTAGAAAAGTATATAAAAATTATTAGGTAAATAGTTGCGATTAATAAAAATTTTATTCGGGAAATAATGAACATAATAAAGATTTTTTTGCAGTTCTTTAATCTGAAAAGCTCATTTATAGCAATCCCATCTAAAATTTGTGAGAAAAATGGGCTATTGTAAGGCAAGAGTTAAGAACGCACTTCTACTATAAGAAGCTATCTTATTCTACCTAATAACTTAGGAGTGGTATAATAACTTTTGAGTTCTATTTTACACTAGATGGTAAACAACAAAGTCTAGTACAAGGAGAATATTCCCATTTTATCCTAAATCCTGGTGTAAAAGCAGGCTTACCCTATTGCCCAGTCCCTTATTGAGAAATGCCTGTAACTAAAAAAAACATCTCACACTAGGCGCATTTAGTATTGCAGAACAAAGAGCGATCGCTTGATTACCTACAACTTAAACAGGACTTACATAGTGCTACTATATATGGTGTTTTTGGTAATTTAGGACTTACGCAACGGCACTAATTGTAGTGGCAATATCTTGAAAAAGACAAATTTATACCCCATATATAGCGGTACTGCTTAATTCCTGTAATTATTTCCTCAGTACAGGACAAAAAATAAAAACGAGTTGCAATATTTACCAACATAGGGTTTGATAGAAATTAACCACAATATTCAGATCAACCCTCATATGGATCAGATTATCTTAACTGAGTAAATTATTGGCGTTAATGAGTTTCGCTCTATGTTGGGCAAAATTTTAATCAGGGAATGGTTACATGAACAAATACCCTTGAAAATCAAAAAACACGGTCATAGGGCAAAAAGTATTTTTCGTTATGGACTGGATCATTTACCGGCGATCGTTCTTGACATCGATTTAAAACAAAATGAATTTATTAATTGTTGAAATTTTTTGTCCTGTACTTAGTTCCTATTCATAGAAATGATATCAAACTCACAATCAAAATATTGTAGGGACTAATCCTAACTAGTCCCTACTGTAGTCTAATATCATCAAAACCGCGATAGGAGTTACAGACTACTTTGCTTCAGTAAAATCAGCATCAATTACATCATCTCCTCCACCTGTAGCATTTGAAGAGGAAGCGCCAGAATTACCATTTGATGTAGAACCATCACCAGGAGAGTTGCCATCTTGTTGATACATACTGCTGCTAACACTGTAGAGAGCTTGTTGCAACTCAGTAGTCAGAGAAGTAATCTTCTCATCGTCTTCTTTAGCGACAGCATCGCGCAAGTCTTTAATCAAGCCTTCAATTTTAGTCTTATCAGCTTCAGGAACCTTATCTCCCAACTCCTGAATTTGCTTCTCAGCTTGATATGCTAGAGAGTCAGCTTGGTTCTTGCGGTCAATTTTATCACGACGCTCTTTGTCTACAACAGCATTTGCTTCTGCTTCTTTAACCATCCGCTCGACTTCTGTATCTGGCAGAGTTGAAGCACCCGTGATACTAATAGATTGTTCTTTTCCAGTACCTTTATCCTTCGCCGTTACATTTAAAATACCATTAGCATCAATATCAAAGGTAACTTCAATTTGAGGTACACCACGAGGTGCTGCGGGGATACCATCTAAACGGAAAGTTCCCAAACTCTTGTTATCATTAGACATTTCCCGTTCGCCCTGTAGTACATGAATTTCTACATTTGTCTGACCATCTACAGCAGTTGAAAATACTTCTGATTTCTTAGTAGGAATAGTAGTGTTGCGCGGAATAATTTTGGTCATTACCCCACCGAGAGTTTCCACACCCAGAGAGAGAGGAGTAACATCTAACAAAAGAATATCTTTCACTTCACCTGCTAATACCCCAGCTTGGATAGCAGCTCCAACAGCAACAACTTCATCAGGGTTAACACTTTGATTGGGATCTTTTCCTAGAACTCTCTTGACTACCTCTTTAACTGCTGGAATTCTTGTGGAACCACCAACTAAGACTACTTCATCAATAGCTTTTTTGTCTAACTTAGCATCCCGGATAGCATTTTCTACAGGAATACGGCAGCGATCAATGAGATCGGAACATATACCCTCAAACTCACCTCTAGTAAGAGTTAGATCCAAGTGCTTTGGCCCATCTTGGGTGGCAGTAATAAATGGTAAGTTAATTTCTGCCTGGGTAACGCTAGAAAGTTCAATCTTCGCTTTCTCTGCTGCTTCTGTTAAACGTTGTAATGCTTGTTTATCTTTGCGTAGATCAATACCCTCTGTTTTTTGGAATTCTGCAGCTAGATAATCGACAATTTTTTTATCAAAGTCATCACCACCAAGATGAGTATCACCAGAAGTAGCTAATACTTCAAAAACACCATCGCCCACTTCTAGGATTGAAACGTCGAATGTACCACCACCAAGGTCAAAGACTAAAATAGTTTCGTTACTTTTTTTGTCTAAACCATAAGCTAGAGAAGCTGCTGTTGGTTCGTTGATAATTCGCAGCACCTCTACACCAGCAATTTTACCCGCATCTTTGGTTGCTTGTCTTTGGGAGTCATTGAAGTAAGCAGGTACGGTAATTACGGCTTGTGTTACTTGTTCACCAAGATATTTACTAGCATCATCAATTAGTTTACGAAGCACTTGAGCTGAAATTTCTTCGGAGGCAAATTGTTTTTTTAGTACTGGGCAATCTAATTTAACATTACCGTTAACGTTAAGAACTTTATAAGATACTTCAGTGGTTTCGTTAGTTACTTCATCAAATTTACGGCCGATGAACCGCTTTACTGAGTAGAAGGTATTTTGGGTGTTCATTACCGCTTGACGCTTGGCAATTTGACCCACTAGTCGTTCTTCTTTTTTACCATAAGCAACTACAGAGGGGGTTGTACGAAAACCTTCGGCATTGGCTATGACTGTGGGTTTACCACCTTCGATAACAGCTACACAGGAATTTGTTGTGCCTAAATCAATTCCGACTACTTTTGCCATAATTAGTTTTTTGCTCCTATGTTAAGTACAAAATTTTTGTTTGTTTGTCAACTGTTCCCAGAAATCTACAACAACCTAATAAAACTTAATAATTGTATGAATTGTGGCCTATTTCTATTTTCTGCTTCATTCTATTTATGCCCGCGATAACCAGTACACAGACTGTAAGACCGTCGACGCTCGCTAGATTTAAAGCAGATTACAGGTTATAGCCAACAGTTCTAGCTATATTTTTTTGATTAATTTAAGGACTAATATTTCAGCTCAATTAGGTTGATTCTAAGGTAAGTCCACTTTTAATACAGTCTTAAGATTAAGTTACATATCATATTATCTATACTGCGGTTAGTTAGGGAATTTCATGAAGGTGTATTTACCGAACACCAGTAAATATTGGTTGGATTTTTGGGAACTTTAATTTTTATAATTTTACTTACTTTCTACTTTATAGAATAGGGCTAGGAAGCAATAGCTGTCATTGTGGTAAACCGTAAGTTAAATGTTGTGTTTGCCGTCTTCATCTTTTCCCCTAATTGCTGAGTATTTATCATACCATTTATCCAACAGTAATGCTAAACTTATAAATTGGTAAAAATAACTGCATAAATCACAGAGGTTAGGTTAGTTAAAAATACAATTGCCTCAATAAATAGTATCTAGAAATATAGGACTATAAATATAGCAAAGTTTATGATTTTCATCTCAGAGAATATGATATAAGGTTTTAATTTGCATTTTGTAGGTTTGGTTAAATTGATAAATATAATAAAAAACGTTTCTACTATAGTAGAATAATAAAGATAAATAATTGAGCTACATTATTACTTTTGACTTAAAGTTATACAATCTCAAAGCATTAGTAACGACAGAAACTGAACTAAATGCCATCGCTCCACCTGCAATAATAGGATTCAATAACCAACCAGTTAAAGGATACAAAATACCGGCTGCAATAGGGATGCTTAAAGTATTATAAATAAAAGCAAAAAAAAGATTTTGACGAATATTTTTTATGGTTGCACGACTAAGTTTAATTGCCGTAATAATGCCAGTTAAATCTCCAGAAATTAATGTAATATCGCTAGAGGCAATCGCTATATCTGTACCTGTACCAATAGCTATTCCTAAATCTGCTTGAGCTAATGCTGGAGCATCATTAATTCCATCTCCCACCATCGCCACAATTTGATGCTCATTGCTTCTTTTTTTCTTTTCTAATTGCAGATTTTTTACAGTTTCAGCTTTTTGATTTGGGCGTAATTCAGCAAATATTTTACTAATTCCAACTTCAGTACCAATAGCTTCTGCTGTTCGTTGATTATCTCCTGTTAACATCACAACTTCTATTCCCATTTTTTGTAATGTTTTAACTACATTTTTTGATGATGATTTTAAAGTATCAGCTATGCCAAATATTCCTTCTATTTGACCATCAATTGCTATCCAAGCAGTAGTCTTTCCATCTGCTTCTAATCTATTTTGATAATTTAGGAAATTAGTAATCTCAATTCCTAAATCATTCATCCAACGAGAAGTACCTATTTGTACCAATCTATCAAATACTATTCCTTGCACACCCATACCAGATATTGCCTCAAATCTTTCTGGTTCTGGTAAGGGAAATTCTACACCTTGAGCTTGAGCATATTCTACAATTGCTGTAGATAAAGGATGTTCAGATTTTCTCTCAACTGCTGCTGCTATTTTTAACAATTTTATTTCGTTTTCATTGGTAGTTTCTTGAACAGTTATGTAGTTAGTAACTGTAGGTTTGCCTTTGGTAAGTGTGCCTGTTTTATCTAAAATAATTGTTTCAATTTTATGAGCAACTTCTAAAGTATCTGCGCCTTTAATTAATATCCCATTTTCTGCCCCTTTTCCTGTTCCTACAACAATAGAAGTAGGGGTAGCTAATCCTAAGGCACAAGGACAAGCAATTATTAATACACTAACTGTTGTAATTAATGACATTGTTAAATTTCCAGTCAGACTAATCCAAATAAGAAAAGTAGCAATCGCTATGCCTATCACCACATATAGAAACCAATAAATTACCGTATCTGCTAATTTTTGAATCGGTGCTTTTGAAGTTTGTGCCTGTTGAACTAACTTAATTATTTGAGCTAATACCGTATCTTTTCCAATTCTGGCAGCCTCAAATTTAAAACTACCAGTTTTATTAATTGTTACTCCAATAACTTCATCTCCAGGTTTTTTTTCTACAGGTATACTTTCACCAGTTACCATGGATTCATCCACTGTAGAAAAACCTTCTTTTATTTTCCCATCAACTGGAATTTTTTCTCCTGGACGAACAACAATTAAATCGCCAACTTTGACTTTTTCAATTAGTATATCTACTTCTTTTCCATCTCGAATAACTCTAGCAGTTTTTGCCTGTAACTCCATCAATTTTTGAATAGTTACTGAGGTCTTTTTAAGGGCGCGATGTTCAAGAAGTTTTCCTAATAAAATTAGAGTAATAATAGTAGCTGCTGCTTCATAATAAACATCAGGATTTAATCCTTGTCTAGTAAAAAAAATTGGGAAAAATGTAGGAAATAGAGAATAAAAATAAGCTGATCCCGTACCTATAGCAACTAAAGTATTCATATCTATAGAAAGATTTTTTAATCCTTTAGTAGCACCAACAAAGAATGATTTTCCACACCAAATCATAACTGGTGTTGTTAATATGAATTGTAGAAAGGAATCACCTAACCATGAAGGTATCCAGGGTAAATTTAATCCAGTCATCATTGGTAAACAACCAATAATTAAAACTACGCTAACAATACCGCCGAATATAACTTTATTGATCATTTGTCGTTCTATTCGGCGATTTTCTCTATCTTTTTCTGAAAAATTTATTGTTTCCTGAAGTAGTTGTGCTTCAAAGCCTATATTTGTTACAGATTGTTGAATTTTATGTAAATTTGTTTTGTGTGAATTATACTTAACTGTTGCTTGTGCTATTGCAAAGTTAACTTGACATTCTGTTACACCAGCTACATTTTCAATTGCCTTTTGAATTTTATTAGCACAGGCAATGCAACTCATGCCTTTTAGCTTTAAGTATGTTATTTTCATAATTGCCTCTTGATGACTAGAGAGATACATTTAACTTCATCATGTAAAATCAAATGCTTGATCAAAAAATAGCTCCAACTCCTGTTCCTTTTACTTCCTACTTCCTGGCTTCAAGCAGCCTATTTCTCTTACAAATAAATAGGATTTCTATAAAAAATTCGAAGTATAGCAGGGGAGTAGGGCAGTGGAAAAGAAGAAAGTTTTTCATTGCACCAGAAATATCTCCTGTTTTTAGGCGCACAATTGCCATATCGTTATAAGCTTGATAATATAGAGGGTTAAATTTTATAGCAGTCTCAAAATCAATGATTGCACCAGAAACATCTCCTAGACTGCGTCTAGTATTACCTCGATGGTAATAAGCTTCTGGATTTTTGGGTTGAAGTTGCACTGCACTCTCTAAGTCTTCTAGACCACCTCGATTATCTCCAAGATCAAGATGAACTATACCTCGTTTGATGTAAGCATTCATATAGTTAGGATGGATCTGTATAACTCGTTTAAAATCATCATAGTGAACCTTGGTTATCTTTGCTCACACGACGAATTATAGGCCTATTCTAAATAGCTTCAGAATGTTGAGGATGAAGTTTTATAGCTTCATTAAAATCAGCGATCGCTCTCACCTGAATCCTTACTGTATCTTTCATCTCAAACCTAGCCATACCTCGCTGAATGTAAGCATCTACAACTTGAGCATTGAGTTTTAATACTTTTGTAAAGTCATTAATTGCATCCTGTTTATCTCCAAGAAAACGATAAGCAATACCCCAATTATATATAATAAGCTTCTGCTTTATATTGTTCTTTAGTATTATTAACTAGTAAATTATTATAAGCAATATTATAGACGTTTTCCTAAATTGTTATACTATTTTTTTTGAGCATTTTACATAATGCTAGTGTTGTTTTTCCTGTACCTGCACTACCATTTAATAATATATTTTCTGACAATTTAGCCAATTTATACTCTTCTGGAGTTAACTTTATTGGAGCTAAAAACCTTGAAAAATATGACTACTGACTACTAACTACCAGAAAAATATTACAAATCAAATAGGATTGCTATAGACTTAATATAGATTAATTTTTCCTTCCTTACTTTTTTTGACATAATCATCTATAATTGATGTTAATTAAAGTTTTCAGGCAATAAAGATTACTTGATTAATATTGCTTTTAACACCTAAATAAGCTTTTGTGCATTTAAACGACTTATTATTGTATGCCTCCCTAAGAGAAAAAATCTTCTAAATTCTAAATTATAGATTACTAATAAGCATTTTAAATGAGTATTAGATATTTTTCAGGTATTTCCTTTACTAATACTTACTGGATTTTAAGCCATTTTTGCTGTAGAAAATCTCAAAGTACCGACATATCTTTATTTTATAGATAAGTTCAAGTTATTAAGAAGTATGACATTTATTATAACTAATGATGATGGAATTAATGCTCCAGGTATTAAAGCACTTTGGGAAGCTCTCAATACTGCTAATTTACCTCTATCATCTTTCAACAAAAGTATTATTGTTGCCCCCCAAGAACAATTATCTGGTTGTGGGCATCAAGTTACTACAAACGGGCCAATCAAGTTGCAATGTTTGTCTGACGTAAAGTATGCGATCGCAGGTACCCCTGCAGATTGTACTCGAATTGCCATAACACACATAAGTAAAGATGTCAAATGGGTGCTTTCTGGTATTAACTCAGGTGGTAACATGGGTGTAGATGTCTACATATCTGGAACAGTAGCAGCAGTAAGGGAAGCAGCATTTCATAGAATCCCAGGAATTGCCCTATCTCAATATCGTCAATACAACAAAACTGTGGACTGGCCGAGAGTAACTCGTTTAGCCAGAATTGTAATAACAGATTTACTTAAGCGGCCCATTGAGTCAGGAGTTTTTTGGAATGTCAATTTCCCTTATTTAGAACCAGAAGCACCAGACCCGAAAATAATATTTTGTAAAGCATCTACCCAACCATTGCCAGTAGCTTATCACAAGGAAGGAAAAGATTTTTATTATGCAGGGAAATATGAAGAACGTGATTATGCTTCTGGCACAGATATAGATGTTTGCTTTGCTGGTAATATTGCTATTACAAAGATTCACCTTTAGAAAAGTTAGTGAGATTATCAGAAACATCTGTAGCTATGAGTGGGTTTAATAGTCGTTCGGTTGATAGAAATTCAACTAGAAATAGTCTCGGAATTGATTCAGATCAAATGGTTTATTTGTGTGTAGCACCCGGGGGAAAAACTAACCCAGAAATGGTAAGTGCTCAACTAAAAATTTTGCAACATACCCCAAAAAGTATATTAATTCGGAAAGGTCAGGGAGACGTAGATATAATTTATCAAAGTTATCTTCAAGAATCTGAAAATTTAGGTGTAGACTTTAATCGAATTA
>JAKQYG010000570.1 GCA_023356515.1 Trichodesmium sp. MAG_R04
AATATTTTCCAGATGATTTGCTAGGTTTGTTATTGTAAAATTTGTGTGAGACTTAAGTAAATATTGACAGTAATCAACAAAATTAAAATTCATATTTTTAACTAGAAGAATCATGTCATGACCATCTAATAATCAAACATTTTTAGCAAGTAAATTTAATATTTTGTAACCTTATTTTAATGGATCTTAAAAGTAATATTTATCCGAAAAGAACTAATTATAGTATTGACAATTTTATTTTGACAGTACGCTATATGTAGCGTACCTGCGTAAGTCCTGATAGTTATTGGAGTCAAAATTTTGAAGAACCTTATATTGATTCTTTTTCAACGTTAATTTGCGTAAGTCCTGCTTAAGAACGTCAGCGTCCTTTATATAAGCGAAAATCTAAATTAGAGCAAGCTGGGTTTTGAGATGCCACAACTTCAACAAGAATTGCTTGACCGGCAAGTTCTCCTTCTGGGCTAAATTTAAGATTTTGTCCAGAGGTTTCATCAGGTGGAAGATTTACTTCTTTAAGTTTTGCCAAAACTTTAGACCTTGTGGGATCATCGCTAGAATTAGATAAAGCAGAAATAAAAGCCTTAGTTGCATCATAACTGGTAGCAGTGCGCCAGCCAACCTCTCCTCCCCACTGAGCTTTTGCTCGAGCTACAAACGGTTTTGCTGTGTCTAATTTTTTATGCCACGGTATTGACAAAATCAAACCTTTAAGTGCTTCCCCGCCTTTGTTTAAGATATCGCAATTATAAAAACTATCGCCAGCAATTAAGTTTAATCTTTGGCTTTCTGGCAATTTATAATTAGCTTTAGCAATCTCTATTGCTAAGTCAATTGTTCCTATGTTTGCAAATAGCGCCCCCGCTTCAACTTGGTTATTTGCGGCAACCCAAACTTCTTTATCGAGATCAAAAGACGGTTGTTTCAAATCTATACTTTTAACCTTTATGTCAGGCTTCAAAATTGTTAAGTAAAAATCAAAAAATCCATTTATACTTTGACTAAATGAACTTTCTTTGTTATAAAAAATCACCATCTTTTCTATAGATCGAAACTTGACATATTCAGCTAGTTTTTTACTCGCTACAGAGTCATCAATCACCGTTCTGAAAAAAGCATCACCTTTCAATTCTATACTTGTGCTAGTAGAAGAGATAACTGCCAATTTTTCTTTTTCATATACTTCTAATGCTGCCTTAGTAGCATCACTAGAATTATGTCCTATTACCCCTAAAATGTCTTTATCTCTGACTATTCCTTGAGCTACTTTTGGAGATATTTCATCATCATTACTATCATTGGCAATAATAATTTCCAGTAAGCTAATATTTTCGGAGAAATAGTACTCTCGGTTATATTCATCTTGTGCCTGAGCAACACCTCGTAAAATTGCTTTAGCTCTTTTACTGTTCCTATCTGCTGGCACAACTACAGCTATTTTTAGAGGATTATTATTATTCTGGAGAGCTAGGGAATTGTTATAGTAAATCAATAGCTCTGGGTCGTTGGGATTAGAATTACGAAGTTTGTTAAAACAATTAACTGCTTCTTTGTAATTAGACTTTTTAAAATTTTGATTACAAATTAAAAATTGATCATTATCATCTTTGTTATTATACTTATCAAATATTCTTTGCTCGCCACTGCTAAATCTTTTTTTTTCTAGCTGATCTAGCTCTGATTTTCCGAGTATAAAATCTGGATCTTGTTTAATTCTTAATCCCCAAAATATTCCTATTCCAATCACTAAAGGAACTGCTAAAGCTGCTGTCCAAATTACATTACGAATTGGAATTGCTTTAGACTTATTACTGCCATGAACTTGAGCATTTTCCTTTTCTTCAAGGTATCTAAGTTTCTCTTGAGCTTCCATATTGTATGGCTCAATTTCTAGAACTCTTTCGTATAGCTTTTTAACTACGCTTAAATTTGTCTCTATAAAACCATTTTTTTGAATTAAATTATCGCCATAACCGATCAATGATTCTATGTATTCCTCTTTCACACGTTGTGGATGAATTTTGTAAGCTCGCTCATATAGTTCTAATGCTTTCTGAAATCTTTGCTTTTTTTTATGTCCTGGAGCAGAGCGGAATAAAGCACTAAAGTGGTTAGGATTAAGTTCTAGAGCCATATGATAATGGTCTAACTCACGATCTATATCCCCTCGTATCCGCCATTTATCAGCTCCTTCGTAAT
>JAKQYG010000571.1 GCA_023356515.1 Trichodesmium sp. MAG_R04
GTTTGGTCACTGGTGGTATGAGGGGCCTTGGTTTTTGGATTTCCTATTCCGCAAAACTTGGTATGACCAAAGTACTTATCGGATGACTCATTTGGCAGATTATTTACAGAAACATCCTGAGCATCAAGTTTGTCGTCCAGCCCAGTCTAGTTGGGGATATAAGGGTTTCCATGAATATTGGCTTAATCATACTAATTCTTGGATTTATCCTCATTTGCATCAGGCTACAGAAGGGATGCTTGAATTGGCACGATACGAAGCACAAGATGAACTGGTACTCAGGGCTTTAAATCAGGCAGGCCGAGAATTATTGCTGGCTCAATCTTCTGACTGGGCTTTTATTATGAGTACGGGAACTATGGTTCCTTATGCAGTACGGAGAACGCGATCGCACTTGATGCGCTTTAACAAGCTCTATGAGGAGATTCTACAAGGAAAGATTGATTCTGGTTGGTTGGAAAAGGTTGAGGCGATCGATAATATTTTTCCTCAAATCAACTATCGAGTTTACAGGCCGCTTTCTTAAACTCTATAATTGCTAAGACTTAGGCTATGGTTGACTTCTTCTAATCTAGGCCACTTATAGTGGTCTGGCGTTAGTAAGCTTTTGTACATTTAGACGGCTTAATTGTTGTATCCCACATTCCGCACTTCTTAACATTAAATTGATAATTTTTATTAATCTATCGCCCTGAATGCTGTTCCTGAAAGCTTTATAGCTATGGACATTGATTTTCACTGTTATAAATAATTGTAACTAATTTTCTCATAAAAAATTAGTTATTGATAAATTTTATTAATATTTAGTTCTAGAACGAAGATTTTTCGTATAAGTCTCTTTGACAATGTAAATATACATAAAGATATATGAAGATATGGGGAATGTCGGTCATATGCCTTCTTCAGAAAAAAAGCCCTTCTAAATTCTAAATTATGGCTTACTAATACGCATTTTAATGAGTATTAGCTTACCCCTAACTAGGGGTCTTTTAATACCAAATCTGTCTTAGTGAAAGGGTATTGTTTAAAATTATAGCCATTGCTAAATAAAGAATTGGGTTATGAGACAAGCCTGCTTTTATACCCGGATTTGGTATAAGGAGCAGGGAACCAACTCCTAACCCAGAACGTGGAGAGGAGTAGGTAGGGGCGTTCCATGGAACGTCCCTACAGAGGAACAGGAAATGTACCCAACCCCACTACCGGATTTAATATAATAGGACTTACGTATGAACACTATTGGTAGGGTGTATTTCGCTTCGCAACATGAAAAGTCCACTTCGCAACCGACCAAGGCTCTATATATAGTACATTGGCTTAATTCCTGATAATTTTCATCTTTAGACTAACTTCGAAATATTCTTCGAGACATTTTTAAACCATAAAATGTGCAGTACCACAAAACTTCTCCATCCCGAAAATCTAGATTTATGATGAAGTTTAAACAACTATCCTCTCAGTCATTGGTATAATAAGTAGTTAAAATTAT
The DNA here is from genome assembly GCA_023356515.1 of Trichodesmium sp. MAG_R04. Lineage (GTDB taxonomy): Bacteria > Cyanobacteriota > Cyanobacteriia > Cyanobacteriales > Microcoleaceae > Trichodesmium. The sequence continues at coordinate 1,490 of JAKQYG010000571.1, forward strand.
CCAATAATGAAAAAAATGTCAGACTGGCAAGTAATAAATGGTGGGGTAACAGCTCCCAAAGGATATCAAGCAACGGGAATTACTGCGGGATTAAAACCCTCTGGGGGAGCAGATCTAGCCTTAATTTTATCAAATGTAACTGCGATCGCTGCTGGAGTCTTCACAACAAATCAAGTCAGAGCTGCTTGTGTAGACTATTGTCGCCAACGTTTAGAAGATAAACCAAGTGCTAGAGCAATTTTGTGTAATGCTGGCCAAGCAAATGCTGCTACAGGAGATTTAGGTTGGCAGGATGCTATGGAAAGTGCGACAGAATTGGGTAAAGCACTCAATATTTCTCCAGAGTTGATTTTACTAGCTTCCACCGGAGTTATTGGCAAACGAATTAAAATGGATGCTCTCAAAGCAGCTATTCCCCAGTTAGTCTCTACAGTTTCTGCAGAAGGAGGAGAAGCAGCAGCAAAAGCTATTATCACCACAGATTTAGTAACAAAGTCAATAGCTTTAGAAACTATCATGGGCGATCGCCCGGTTCGTATTGGTGGTATTGCTAAAGGTTCTGGCATGATCCATCCAAATATGGCAACAATGCTGTCATTTGTGACCTGTGATGCAGCAGTTTCTCCTCAATTATGGCAAGAGATGTTAACTAGAGCAGTTAATCGCAGTTTCAATCAAATTACTGTTGATGGGGATACCAG
>JAKQYG010000572.1 GCA_023356515.1 Trichodesmium sp. MAG_R04
TATTCAAGGAGGAGAAGATCCATTTTTTGTTTGGGAAGAAGCGATCGCTATTGGCAATCTATTAAATAAAATAGGTATTCAAAGAGTTACTGGCAATCTAATTATTACTGGTAAATTTTACATGAACTTTGAATCTAATTCTCAGACTGCTGGTAATTTACTTAAACAAGGATTGAATAGTAAAATTTGGCCTCCAGAAGCTTTAACTCAATATCAAACTTTACCTCCAGATACCCCAAAACCTCAAGTAATAATTGATGGTTTTATAGAAGTTTCTCCCAGTACTCCTGAAAATATAAAACTATTAATTAGGCATTATTCTTTTCCTTTAGCAGAACTGGTCAAAAAAATGAATCAATATAGCAATAATTTAATGGCGGATATGTTCGCTACAGCTGTGGGAGGTTATCAAGTAGTTGCAACAAAAGCTGCTGAATTGACAGGAGTACCAAAAGAGGAAATTCAATTAATTAATGGTTCTGGTTTAGGGGAGGAAAATCGTATTTCTCCTCGGGCTGCTACGGGAATGTTTCTAGCCATTGATAATTATCTTCAACAATATAATATGAGTGTGTCAGATGTGTTTGTTATTGTTGGGAAAGATAAGGGTATTTTAGATGAACGGAAACAACTTCCAAATTTAGCAGTTGTTAAATCTGGAACTCTGAATTATGTTAGTTCTATAGCAGGTGCTTTACCAACAAAAGAAAAGGGAGTTATTTGGTTTACAATTCTGAATAAAGGAGCTAGTGTAAATCAATTAAGAAATCAACAAGAAATTTTACTAAGAGATATGTTAAAAAATTGGGGTGCTGTTGATTCATTGCCACCAGAATTAACAGCTAATCCTAATAGAAAAACTCAAACTTCTAGAAGTGAAATTCTATAAGAAGTTAGGAAAATACCAAGATATTTATCTTCTTAATATAAATATCTTGAACATTACTGAAATTTTAATAAAGGGATTATTTTGGTTGGCCTTATCATTATCTCCTACTCCCTTGGATCGAGAGGTCTTGCCACTAAAATGCCAATAGCACTTTCTATATTCGAGATATATTTTTCTAAATCATAAGTAACAGTTACTTTCCCGGCAGGAGAAGCATGAATCAAACCAATATTAGCATCAGAATTACGATAAACTAAACCAGTATGAGTAACATCTAATCCATCAATTTTTGTAGTTACAGCAATAATATCTCCTGGTTGTAGTTGAGAATAAATACTGCTAATTTTATAATAGGGAATGTAGTTTATTTTGAGTTTACTAATACTATTTTCCATAGCAACAATACACTGATAGTTTTTATTATTCCTAGAAATTTGTGGATACTTCAATCTATTTTTACTCATAAAAAATAATGGTTTATTGATACTGATTCCACCTAATTTGACACCAATATCTCTAACATTTCCACGTTTTTGATTATCAGAAATCCATTCAGAAAAATAATGTAAACGGCTACAATATCCATCCATTTTACCTTCCAAGTAACGCTGGTCTTTAATGTTATTAATAAAGGTCAAATAAGAATAATCTTTTATTGCTATTCCCCTAGCCATTGCCAATATAGTCTCCACAAATAATACACAATCAAATCCATCCAAAGTAATAACTAAAGACTCTTGATTTGATTTGTCTAATAATCCAGCTTTGTAGGGAGTACCAATAAAATAATCAGCGATCGCCTGCATAATTTCTGCCATGGGAAGTTGATCGAGATTCTGTCTAATAGCATACTCTATCACTGGTTTAAACTTGGGGTCTTCTTGAATATTATTAGGCGGCAGTTTATAAATTTCTTTTTCTAGAGTACTTTTATTTAAGTGAAGATCAATGAATGGTTTTGTCGGAGGTAGAGACGGACGTACTAGTAGTTCTTTTTTTATTTTCTCATTGTCTTGATTATTGGCAAGATATTTTGTCTGAATGTTGCCATCTTTTTGAGCAGCATTAGCCAGGTTAAAAAAAGACATCGAACTATTTAACAGCAGAGAAAAATTTACTGTGTAGAACCCAGTGACTACCACTGCTAAAATCGGTAACTCTAATATTTTTTTCATTTTTATTGTTACTACCATAGTAATTAGTTTTTTAAATCTCTCTATCGGTGACCTTTCTGCTAAGGCTCAAACCCCTAATTTTTTCTGCGGTAAAATTGGCAGTACTCCAGCTACAATAGTTAA
>JAKQYG010000573.1 GCA_023356515.1 Trichodesmium sp. MAG_R04
TGTAAATGTTTCACCAACAAAAGGAATTTGTTTGAATTGTTCTTCCAAGTTATCCTGAAGAAACTGCATCGGTGGGGATAAGCGCATTTTGTTGAGATAGCGAGAAATTGCACCTACGTTAGGAGAAATGGACATCTCGTTATCGTTTAGCACAAGTAGTATATTAGTTTTGGGTAAGTGACCTGCATGGTTAATAGCTTCTAAAGCCATACCACCAGTTAAAGCCCCATCCCCAATAATCGAAACTACTTTGAAATTATCTCCTTTCATATCTCTAGCTAAGGCCATCCCCAAACCAGCAGAGATACTAGTAGAAGCATGACCAGCGCCAAAATGGTCGAATTTACTTTCACAACGTTTTAAATAACCTGCAACACCACCTTTTTGTCGCAAAGTATGGAAATTGTGATACCGACCTGTGATAATTTTATGAGGATAAGCTTGATGGCCTACATCCCAAATAACTTTGTCCCGATCTAGATTGAGAGTTTGGTAGAGACCCAATGTTAGCTCTACAACTCCTAACCCTGGACCTAGATGGCCTCCACTTGTGGCAACTGTTTCTAGATGTTTCTCTCGTATTTGTCTAGCAACTTCTTCTAATTGATTAATTGAAAGACCGTACAACTGTTTAGGATGAGTAATTTGGCTTAGATACATAGTTTAATTTACTCAGATTTTGGTGTAGATTTACTGCTGTAACTGGGGATATTTTTGATAATCAACTTTGATACTTACCTGTACTTTTTTTCCAGCTATAAATTAACCGATACAATTTGGCAAGACATTTGTTAATAATCTACAGTAGTAGAGTGAGCAGCAAAACGGAATAAAACTTATTTCATCGTAATATCTCGCTTGTCTACTAATTACCGTTGTGGCAATCTACTTTTCAGCTTGAGGGAGGTAAAGTTATCACGAATGAGGGCCATTCTCCCTTACATCTATGCTTACGCCCCTAGGGGTTCACTCTCAACCCATGCCTTATTACTTAACTTAGTCATTGTTTTAATTGTTAAGTTATATTTCACCTTTTTCCCTCTATTTCTAATTTTGGCGAATTGGTATCGATAGCTGAAGTTAATTATGGTACAGGCATATTTTCCATTTCCCAGACTTTAATTAGTATGAGATATTCATAGAAAGCTTGCAAGATACACCAAGCTAATCCAGCTTGGCCATCAAGAAATCCTCTGAGAAAAATATACATATATATAAAGCGAACTATTGGTCTCAAGGGTAAGCGCAAGGAAAAGTCTTTTAAAGCACGTCTTCTCTCTACTTCAGACCCACCAAACAATAGTTTTTTCCAAGATATGCTTCCTTTTTCTAGTTGTTTAACTGTTTCAATAGCTTCATCTGTAGAATAGCGATTGTGCTTTTCTATCCAACGAGAAAAACCTTTACTACAAGTATAATGGGGGTAAGTTTCTTGCAGAAAACTTGTGGGACCATTGCAAACTTCTCTTTCTGTGTGACCATAGTCACTAAACCAAACTTTATCCTTGCGAAATAGGCGCATCTGATAGCGGGGATATTGGGTACTGTAACGAATCCAACTTCCCATAAATAACACTTGTTCTGCAACGTAATACCCAATATATTCTTGATTTTGAATAGTTTTTAGGCATTCACTAAAAAGCTCTGGGGTCATCCGTTCATCCGCTTCTAGGATATAAACCCACTCATATTTTGCCGTAACTTCCCGTAACATCCATGTTCGCTGTCGTCCATGGCTTTGAAATTTGTGTTGAACTATTCTTACAGGATAAGATTGAGCTATTTCTATAGTCCTATCACTACTAAAAGAATCAACTATTATAATGTCATCTGACATCATTGCTGAATTAATACAAGCAGCAATATCTATTTCTTCATTGTAAGTCAGTATGTAAATTGAGAACATTCGATGAATTTTAGTAATTGCTCTTTATTGACATCCTCCTCGGCCTAAAGGCACGATGGAAAAAATATATCTGCTTCATTACTTTGAATAAATATATTTATAACAACTCTTGGTAACATAAGTTGTCAACTGTAATTTTGAGATCTTAGCTTTGCAATTATCTAGGGAGGTTTTGGCGACGCCCTTTACCTTTAATAATTCCCATATTTTTTAATCCTGTCCAACCAATCATAATATAGCCTACTGATAAAAGTAAGCTGTTCAAACCTGTTCTGA
>JAKQYG010000574.1 GCA_023356515.1 Trichodesmium sp. MAG_R04
AAGTATCGATCGCAAATAACCACAGTCCGTAGGTAGGATAAACAAAGGCTATATCCACTCCCATAAGTACCATTGCTTGGATATGAGATTCAACATCGTAGTCGTTCAAATAAGCATGGGAATGAGCCTCCATCATCTGCCTATTTCCTTCTTTTTGTACTTGCTGGGAGATTTTTTCTGTGATCGGTTCCCCTTTGACTTTCAAATCTGGGGAGGGGGCAAAGTCCCGAAATTGAGGCTCGAGGTATTTAGCCCACATCTGATGTGGTTCAATGACATGAGAATCTGCATCAATAATTTTGTATCCTTTAAGCATAGAAAAACCAGAATTAACCTAATTTTTAAATTATTTTAGCTTGGCTTAAGGTAATTATTTGATATTTTTCCGTCTGAGTTGCCCCAGGGGGTAATAATTCCTTAAAGTTTATTTGTTCTTGACTTGCAAATATGAAGAAAAGTTATTTTTGCAAGCTTCCAAATTATTGAGCTTATGTTGGATGGAAATACATAACTTCTATCTTGTAGTTTCAAATATTTCTTGTTAAAGAATATAATAAAGAATATCCTCCAAAAAATACAACAGGAACTGCTATCATCACAATTATTAAACCTAAAGGAACTCCAGAAGATATAACATAGACTAATATAGCTGTATAAGGAACCAAAATACCAATTCCTGCAAAAGTTAATTTTCTAGGAGTCCACTTAATATTAGTTTTCTGAACTTGTGTCAGCATCTTTAGGTCTTTCCCTTTTAAAATTCTATCTCTTGGCATAAGCTACTCCTTTGACTAATAATTATTAGCTAGTTTGATTTAAATTACTTTATTGTAACTATTCCAGAAAACCAAAGCAAGTTAACTTTCATTCCCAGTTAAACTTGATTCCTAAATATTCCTCTAGTCTTTGATTATGAGGTTTAAAATATTCAGCTAACTTCTGACGTATCTCATAACTTATTGGTAAATAATGCCCAGAATTTAACTTTCTATATTCGGGGAGTTGATGTTCTGGTAATCCTAAAAATTCAAATACTTGTTTCATAGTCTTTACAGGTTTTTGATAAAGGTCTTCTGCTTTTAATATCAGTATTTGTTTCCTGGGAAATACTGCTAACCATTTATTGATAAATTCTACATAAATACCACGGCCTATATAATTGCCTGGTTGCTGCCAATAATTCTTGTCTCCTTGGGGTTTTTCGGGATTTTTGCTGAGTATTTTTAACTCTGAATTGATCACTGTTTCAAAGGAGCGATCATCCCAACTTAATCTAATCCAATGATTGTATTGAGAGAAGGCTCTATCTACAGGATTTCTCAATATTACTAACAGTTTTACTTCTGGAAAAACATCATGTATTCTCTCGGCAGTCTGACAGTTTTCTAGATAGTTAGGAGTTGCTTCTCCAGTAATAAATTTTTCTGATTTAGGAATAGGAGGAAAATGTGCGAGATACCAATTAATTCCTTTCTCGAAGTCTCGATACCAAAAATGAGTTTCTTTTTTAATTGCTGGTATTACCGAGGGATGTTGAGCAATATAATTTTCTAGTGAAGTTGTACCACTTTTTTGAGCCCCAATAATAATAAAGTTAGGACCATTAGTATTTTTTAAATCCCAATTTTTTTCAACAAAAATAGGATGAGATTGGCGAGTTTTGTTGTAGGAAGCAGTTTGATAATTTTTGATTGCTGCATCTAAATTTCCTATTTCTGTGAGAATTTCTCCGAGGTTAACATAACACCAAATGTTTTCTGGGTTTTCTTGAGTGAATTCTTGAAAAAACCCTAATAGCTGCTGTATTTTTCCTTGTTTTATCAGAAGATTTAATAAATTTGAATAGAAGAAAAACCAGGGATATTCAGGCTTTATTTGAATTGCTTTTATATAAGCTTCGGCAGCTTGATTTAATCTCTGAAGTTTAAGTAATATATTCCCTAGTTTATAGTAGTTTATGAATTTTTTTGGGTTTTTGTTAATAGTATTTTGGCAATCAGTGAGTTCCTGGTCTAATTTATTTTTTTTGTTTTTTAGTTGGGTAAGTTGCCTAGTAATTTCTGGATGATTTTCCTGTACCTGCAAACCTATATTATAAATGATTATTGCTGGATTAAATAGATTTTTTTGTCCTAGTAAATTTCCGAGTTTTAAATAAAATTCTGGAGTTTCTAG
>JAKQYG010000575.1 GCA_023356515.1 Trichodesmium sp. MAG_R04
GGAGAAGCTGCTGGTATTTGTCTGAGGGAAGACAAAGAAATTGTGACTCAAGATTTAAGTAGATTTGTACCTCATTATTTTACATGAATTATCAAAAAGTAGTTGTTTGTTGTTGCACTCTCAAGAATTAACCCATTCGATGAGTCATTCTCTGATCTTGGAACATGAGGTCATTCCTGACCTCTCCTACATCAGGGGATCTGTTAACCCTAATTCCTGAAAAGCAGCCAACCGCAACTGACAAGAATCACATATCCCACAAGGTTTCTCTCCACCTGCATAACATGACCAAGTTTTTTCCCAAGGTACTCCTAAACTATTCCCCAATTGAATAATCTCAGTTTTTTTCATCTCTAGAAGTGGGGTCACAATAGCGATCGCCTCTCCCTCTCTCCCTTGTCTAGTACCAAGTCGAAAAACTTCTTGCATTGCTTGGATATAATCAGGGCGACAGTCGGGATAACCAGAATAGTCTAAAGCATTGACCCCAATATAAACCCGACTTGCATTCACAACCTCAGCGTAAGCTAGGGCGAAACTCAGAAAAATAGTATTCCGAGCTGGAACATAAGTAATAGGAATATTTTGTGACATTTCCTCAAGGTCGCGATCGCTAGGCAAATCAATTTGATTATCAGTTAATGCCGAACCTCCCCATAATCTTAAGTCAAAACTAACAATATGATGTTCTATTACACCCACAGTATCGGCAATTTTTTTAGCTGAGTCTAACTCTCGAAGGTGGCGTTGTTGGTAATCAAAGGAAATAGCATAACATTCACAACCATCTGCCTTTGCTTGGTATAAAACTGTTGAGGAATCTAATCCTCCTGATAATAAAATAACTGCTTTCATTTTTCTATATAATTCATTTTGTTTGTTGGTTAAGATTACATTTCTTGATAACTAATTTAATATTTATTACCCATTAGCGCTATGTATAGTGTGTATTTGATAAATATTGCAAATATTTAAACTACAATTAGCGCTTTGCATAAGTCCTACTCCACACCAATTAGACTTAAATAACCATTAAATACTTACAGTACTAAGTCTACTTTATACCATTTTCTGTACAAACAAAGTTAAGAGGTTTATCCCAAGAATCTATAGGTAAATGTTGCAAATAAGCAAATTCGAATACAATGCCAATAGTAGGTTTTAATGCCCATTCTGGCTGACTTAGCATCCGGTCATAAAAACCACCACCATAGCCTAACCGATAACCATTAACATTACAAGCAACAGCAGGAACTAAAATTAAATCTACTTCTGATGACTTTAATAATGGTGCATTTAACTCTGGTTCTAGAATACCATAAGCACCTTTTTGTAGAGAATTTCCTGGTTGCCAAATATGCCAAAATAAAGACTTTTCTGCACAGCGCGGAAAACCCCAAGTTTTTGTAGAAAATGTTGTTTTTTTCTCAAAATTTCTAAATAATAAACTCAGATCTGGTTCCTGATGGAAACTAAAATAAGCTAAAACAGTTTTAGCTGTTTGGAATAGGGAGAAATTTTGTAAGTAGCAACAGAGGCGATCACTCTTTTCTCTTAATTCAGTCTCAGACATAGACCGACGTTTTTTTAAAAGTAAGCTTCTTAATTCTTTTTTAATCATTAATCTGCTAAAATTACAATTAGAAAACTAAAATCAGTAAGTTCTGACTTATCCAAACTCATACTGAAATTTTTCTTATTTAACCATAAAATAAGCTATCAAGCCTTCCCTTTTAAGCTTATGCTCGAGAAAAGAAGAAGAATTAGGAAAAGCTGAACAAAGAAAACCCATACAAAAAGAAAGTTAAAGATGACTTGATAGTGTGTTACTTAAGTTCTGTAAATATTTAGTAATTAAAACTAAAAATGGCGCGAGGAAGTTAGGCAGGGTGATTTATGGTTATCAGGGCTTACAGACGGAAACTACATCCAGTGAGTAGAAATAGAACTTGCCCCTACATATAGCGTTTTCAAAGTTAATTTGCGTAAGTCCTGATTATTTATCTCCCAGTTCAATGACGAAACGCGAGATATTCTCGTAGAGGACTTAAACGTATTTAGGCTAGATGGCTAACCATAAATTATCCGATGCCTTATCTAATTTAGGATTATATCGTTTTCGAGAATTGTTAAGTTATAAACAAGAATGT
>JAKQYG010000576.1 GCA_023356515.1 Trichodesmium sp. MAG_R04
CTTCAAAGGCAACAATTGTAGTTTTATCTTTTGTGATAGTTATTTTTTTTGCTTTGCCTAAATCATTAATCGATACTTTATCAAGTGACATCGATTTATCTTCGCTTATTAACTTCGCCCCTGTAAGAATTGCAATATCTTCAAGGGCAGCTTTTCTTCTCTCTCCAAATAAAGGAGCTCTTACGGAAGCTACATTTAAAACCCCACTATTCTTATTCAAAACCAGAGTAGTTAAAGCTTCCCCTTCGATATCTTCAGCAAGAATTAGAAAAGGTGAACCTGTCTTCTGAATTTCTTCAAGTATTGGAACAAGATCAACTAAAGTTGAGATTTTTTGATCAGTTATCAATATTTTAGGGTTTTCAAGTTCACAAACTTGTCTTTCTTGGTCTGTTACGAAATATGGAGAACTATAACCTCTATCAAAAGACATTCCTTCAGTTACGTCTAATTCTGTCTCTAGTGATTGAGATTCTTCAACAGTTATTACACCATCAGAAGTAACAATATCTATTGCCTTAGAAATTATAGATCCAATTTCTTCATCACCCCCAGCACTAACTGTTGCAACTTTTTGTATATCAGAATCACTTAATGAAATACTTTTGGAACTTAATTTTTCTAAAACAAAAGCTAGGCCTGCCTCCATACCTTTTTTTAACTCCATAGGATTGGCACCAGAAGCAATATTTTTTAACCCCTCCTGAACCATCTTCTGAGTCAAAATAGTTGCTGTTGTTGTCCCATCACCAGCACTCTCTTTTGTCTTGGATGCAACTTGTTCTATTAATTTCGCACCTAAATTGGAAATAGGGTTTTCAATTTCGATCTCTTTAGCAACTGTAGATCCATCTCTTACTATATCTGGCGAACCAAATTTCTTTTCTATTACAACATTTTTTGCTTTTGGCCCAATAGTAACTTTTACTGCATTAGCAACGAAATTCACACCTTTTTCTAGCGCTTCTCTTGATTCATTAGAAAAACTTAACTGTTTAGCCATGTTTACTCGATCTTTGGTCTTATTCTAATCTCCCATAGAATCATTTTTAAGGGATATTTAATTAAGTGGGGAAAGCCGAATTTCTTTTAATGAGACATACAAATTAACTCAAATAAGAGTATCTTTAAGATATGGAAGAAACAAATAATCTTATTTTTACTCTTACCGCAATTCTCGCGATTGCTATGACACTAATATACTTTCCTTTAAGATTTTTCTTGACATTAACTGCTAGAAGCCGAAGACTTAAACTTTTACAAAAAATTAGAAGGTTAAGAGATGAATTGGGCCAGCCTTATGAAAGTACATAATTAAATACTCATACCTCCGTCTATACTTATTGTTTGCCCTGTAATGTAACTTCCTGCATTACTTGAAACTAAGAATGACACTAAGTTTGCAATTTGAGTACAACTTCCTAATTTCCCTAGAGGAATCACTTTTAGTATCTCTTCAGTATTAAGTTTTTCAGTCATCTCAGTCTCTATGAAACCTGGAGCTATTGCATTTACGTTTATACCTCTTGAAGCAAATTCTTTAGCGCAAGTTTTGGTAAATCCAATAACTCCAGCTTTGGCAGCAGAATAATTTGCTTGACCGGGATTACCAATGATTCCAACAACAGATGAAATATTTACGATGCTACCACTTCTTTTTTTCATCATAAATTTTGAAGCATATTTTGTACACAGAAAAACTCCTTTTAAGTTTGTATTTAGTACGTCATCCCATTGGTCCGATTTCATTCTCATCAACAATCCATCTCTAGTAATGCCAGCGTTGTTAATAAGGATATCAATGGTGCCATTAATTTTGATTATTTCTTCAAAAGCTAAACTGACAGAATCCTCTTGTGAAACATCGAATTTTAATTTATGAGCTTTACCTCCCGAATTTTTTATTGAATTTACAACTTCTTCAGCTTTTTCATCAGAAGAAGAGTAGTTAATAAAAACTTCTGCTCCTAAGCGGCTTAGATCTAAAGCAATTTCTTTACCAATTCCTCTGCTTGCTCCAGTAACTAAAGCAACTTTGCCTGATAATGAATCTGTATTGGACATTATGAAATTTTATAATTTTCAATCGTAGTACTATTTGTGTAAAGATATTGCTTTTATTTATAATTGTCTAGAAAATATTAAG
>JAKQYG010000577.1 GCA_023356515.1 Trichodesmium sp. MAG_R04
CCCACCTAAATAAGTAGAATAAAGAATATTACTTCCGTCATTAGATAGTTTGACAATAAAAGCATCCCCGGAAAAATCACCACCTCCATAAGTATTTTGCAAAGCATTTACTGTGGGAAAATCAACAGAATTAGTATTACCCGTAATGTAAATATCTCCGGTTATAGGATCTACAGCAATACCAGTACCAAAATCTTTACCACTTCCACCTATATATGTGGCGTAAGTTAGAGTTCCCTCAGGGGAATATTTAGCAACAAAAGCATCACCATTCCCAAATTCATCACCTCCACCAAAGCTATTTTGTACGGCATTTGGAGTAACTTCAAAGTCTGGAGATGTGGTGCTACCAGTTATATAAATATTGCCTATATTGTCAGTAGTTATTCCTGTTCCTTCTTCAAAATTACTACCTTCTAACAAGTCAAAAAAATTAACTGAAGGCTCTATAGAGTTAGATATTGTTAAGGAAATATCTCCTAATTCTTCATTCATAATTTGTTCCAAATTTTATTATATTTAGGTTGGCGATCGCCTAACATTAATCTATAGTCATTCTGATTTAGATTGAGACAAGATTTTCTTGCTGTGAAAGGGTTTTAGCTGAAAAAGTATCCCATTTTTATTCGGAATAACTATAAATGATGACCCACTAATTTTTATTAGTTGCTCTAACATATTTACAAATATATGCTACAAAATAATAGCCTTAGGACTTACCCAATACTGCTATGTTGGGTTTATGGTCCTGATTCTTGTTTTTAAACCATCCAATTTCACAGATAAACCAGTTTTCTGCGCAAGTCCTATTTTGTAAAGTCAATAATTGAATTTATCCAAAGGATAAATATCTGCATTACTAGCCGACCATTCCCACATTGAACCAGAATAATTTTTCACCTGAAATCCTAAATCTACTAATACAGCACTTGACCAAGCAGAACGGACTCCGCCCGTACAATAAGTAATTATAGTTTGGCCTTGAGTAATACCCTTTTTTGCCAATATTTCTAAAATTTTCTCCTGTGACAATAACATTCCGTTTTTATCTAACCAATCTTTAAAATAGATATGAATTGCTCCGAGAATATGACCGCCACGTGCTTCTCCATAAGGTGTTTTCCCAGAATATTCTTGTAGCTCTCTTGTATCAATAATGATTAGATTATTATTGTCTAAATTTGCTTTTAATTCATTTTGACTAATTAGCCAAATATTATTACGGTTAACAATAAAATCTCCTCTAATAGTAGAGCTTTTATTAACAAAATTAGCTGTGGGAAAACCTGCTTTTACTAAAGCAGTAAAACCACCATCAACTAAGAAAGATTTTTGATGACCTAAAATGCGTAACATCCAAACTATTCTGCCATCTTCTCCCCAACCATTTATAGTGTCCCCAAATACTATTACTGGTTTGTCATTAAAAATTCCAATAGCCTGTAATTTTTCTGTTAAAACTTTGTCATTTGTAAGTAATTTTCCTTTAAATGGCAATTGAGATCGAGAAAATTCTTGCCAATTGATACAGGTTGCATTTGATAAACTACGAGTATTGAAAATTTTACAAGAACGAGCATCTAAAATTGTTGCCCCTTGTGTCACTAATCGTTTAGCTTGAGCAGTATTAATAATCCATTGGTTATTATTAGGTATTTGCTGTGGAAATTTCTGAATAACAAACTCAGAAATCATAGATTGATTTTTCAGGATTTTGGAACTTGTAATTAAGTTTACTATACCTAATGTAAAAATTAACCCAAAGATTATTAATCCTCCCACTAGCATAATTTTTATTGAACTCAACTTGAGATTATTAAACATATTGGAAAGTTGGATAGTATTCAGTTAGATATTGTATTTAAGCTGAATACTTTCTTCTTGCTTGTTCCTGATTTTAACTATTAATTTTCATCTATGTTACTAAGATTGAAAATAAAAGGCACTCCTTGAGACTTTTCACTACCAAGAATTAAAACTTTAGGCATTTGAGAACCACCTTGTTTCCAAGCTTCTATAGCTTCTTTTTGTAAAACTAACTGACCACCTTGTGCTTTTAGTGTTTCAGCTAATAGTTTTTGAGCTT
>JAKQYG010000578.1 GCA_023356515.1 Trichodesmium sp. MAG_R04
AATTGTGATTTGATATTTTTGAGCAACTGTTTTGAGAAATTTTTCACTTGCTGTGGCGATCGCTTCTGCTTGAGATATTTTTTCTTCCTCTCCACCTAAGAAAGGAAAATTTTCGGGCAAGGTAATTAATTCTGCACCTTGATGGATAGCTAAGTCTATTAATTCTTCTGCTTGTAATAAATTTTTTGCCAAGTCAGGTACACTTGTCATTGATATTGCGGCAGCGAGATAGGATTTCATTAATTCAGCTTTATCAGAGATATTAAAGTTTTGAATTTCGCCTTTCTTGTATAGAGTTTCTCATCAAGGGCAAGATATACAAGAAATGAATTTAATGTGACAATAAATTAAGGATTAAGAAATAGGTAAGAGCATTAAATCTTTTAACTTATTAATATCACAAATGAAATTATTATAGAATGGTGCCAGAAATCAAATTTTCAACTGTATCTAATTAATTGACAATATTGATTTCTGTATTCACCACCATTTTTAACTCTATAATTGAGTCTAAATCTTAGCTAGTTTTTTTTGTCATACTATTATATTCAATCTGAATATTCCAATAGTTCAGATAAATAAAACGAATTTTGATTTAACTCAAAAAGTTAATTTTTTTTGCTTTTACATAGGATGGAAAAGCAGGTCTGGGAAAAAGCGATTAAACTCAATTAAAATTCCAGCTGTGATAGTTATCCAAGCTGCAGCCAAAACTGGAGCAGTAGACAGATACTTAAGTAAGTCTTGCATAAATTTTCTCCTGAAACTGATTTTTAAATCAGGTATTGTTCAGCCAAACTAATTACCTATTAGTTTTTAGCATTCAACTAGCCTTCTAGACCGGAACTGTGTTAACAGTTTTTAGTTCTTCAGGTAAAAAAATACCCAAAAACTATTGTACTAGATGGCTGAGAAGGGAATAAAAGACCCAACTCATACTTTTTAAAATAATGATATTATTGATTGCTAATTTGCTGACTGCTTCTTTAAAAACATTGTTTTAGATAAGGGTGGTAATTATGAATTAGTATTTTTATAACTAAAATTACCGGATTTTTACTGACCCGTTGATCACTTTTCTAGCGAGGGGAAACAGTAATTTCATTATCTTTAGCAAACATTTGGCCCGAAGTATATTGTTTGAATGCTAACACAGGCCACAAAAATCCACTTAGCATTGTTCTGATTGCTAAAGGCACGTCGATAATAATCTCTTTTTCCTCTGGATTTTTATCAGATTTAACTACTTGGAGATAGGAACGACCTACCCAACCAATCCAACCTGTAATATACAAGAATAAAATACCAGGAATGGTAAAGTCCCCTGCATGCTTCCAACTTCCATCTACGATTAAATGAGGCAGTCCGTCGTCTTCTCCACAAAGTTGTTGGGAATAACGTTCAAATCGTTTGGTGCCAGATTCAGGATCTCCTGTAGTAGGAAGAGCATTTTCAGCTAGTTCCTGGAAAAGAGGTGATTCTGCACAAGGGACTAAATTATATGCTGATGCTGTAGGTACACAAGTTACCCAAAGACTAATGGCTAAAACTAAAGCCAAAAATCGCCTCATGGAATTGTTTCCTTTTATTACAAAGTGTTGACAATTATCCATACTTTTGTTCCTAAATTAAAGCTAAAAGTAAGGATTTTCTTACTAAGATTTTTCCAACTCCAAAAACAATAGCATTAGAGTCGTATTCTTAAATTCATAATCAAGATTTTATGCTTTAATGAGTGATAGCTCGGCCAATATTTATTCACTCTCTAATGCATTATCTCTACAGATATTTTTACCACGATGCGCCTCACCGTAGGTATTTGTTGTTTGCTTAATCTTACAATATTTTATTCATCTCAACACGAAATTTATTTAGTGCTAGTATTTTGACAATATGAATATCAATTTACATAGCAATGACAAGAGTTTTAGCTATAGAAACAAGTTGTGATGAAACATCTGTGGCCATCGTTAAGAATCGTCAAGTTTTAAGTAATATTGTAAAGTCACAAATTAATATCCATAGCTTTTATGGAGGTGTAGTT
>JAKQYG010000579.1 GCA_023356515.1 Trichodesmium sp. MAG_R04
TACGATAACTCCCTAATTAATGAAATTATTAATGCAACAGATATTAGTAAAGTAAAAAACAAAGGAGAAGGTAAACATATTCGCAAGGGTTCTATTGGAGAATGGCAAACTAGACTTTCAGCAGAAGACATTGCCCTTTGGCAAGAATTGGCTGGAGATACTCTGGCTTATTTGGGCTATACTCTAGCATAGTTTGATACTCTTTTATATCAAACCCGTTGGCTTCAGAGTGATATAATTTCTATCGTCAGTATAGGTTGAAAACCGTTATACCCTAGAATATATACTTAATAGTACATCAATACTGAATTATAGCAATGCTAACGGATTTTATATAATCAGGACTTACGCACGCAGGAACTCTATATATAGTGCAAAAAATGTCATTTTATAAGATATTATTTTTAAGATATTGCCACTGCAATTATTGCTGTTGCCTAAGTCCTGACCATTCTAAACTCGGTTTGAAACAGTTTTCGGTGTAAAAAATCTGAAAGTTCAGATAAGTATCATAAAATTCTTACTTGTCCCTCAATAAATATGCCAGAATAAAAATTAGTAATTAGAGTTTAAAATCTACCGTGAGTCCAACCATTCAAGCCAATAATAGGGTAAATACATCTATTAAATCAGCTGCTCCAAGAAGTAGAGCTGTTTTTCCTTTCACTGCCATTGTTGGTCAGGAAGAAATGAAACTGGCCTTACTATTAAATGTAATTGACCCCAAAATAGGGGGAGTAATGATCATGGGTGATCGGGGTACAGGTAAATCTACCACTATTCGTGCTTTAGCTGACCTGTTGCCAAAAATTGAAATTGTTGTTGATGACCCTTTTAATAGCGATCCTTATGACCCAGATTTGATGAGTGATTCTGTGCGAGATAGATTAGTACGGCAGGAAGAAATTCCAATTTTTACAAGAAAAGTCCAAATGGTGGACTTGCCATTAGGGGCTACGGAGGATCGGGTCTGTGGTACTATTGACATCGAAAAAGCTTTATCAGAAGGAGTGAAGGCTTTTGAACCAGGTCTACTAGCAAAGGCTAACCGTGGTATTTTGTATGTTGATGAGGTTAACCTTTTGGATGACCACCTAGTTGATGTTTTGCTTGACTCGGCCGCCAGTGGTTGGAATACAGTGGAAAGAGAAGGTATTTCTATACGCCATCCTGCTCGTTTTGTTCTGGTAGGTTCGGGAAACCCAGAGGAAGGGGAGTTACGACCTCAGTTACTGGATAGATTTGGAATGCATGCCGAAATTAGAACTGTAAAAGATCCTTTATTAAGAGTGGAAATTGTTGAACAACGTTCAGCTTTTGATCAAAATCCTCAAGCATTTTTAGAAAAGTACAAATCACACCAGGAAGAATTACAAAATAAGCTTGTAGATGCTCAACAAAAGCTAAAAATTGTGGAAGTTGACCATGATTTACGAGTAAAAATTTCTCAAGTTTGTTCTGAGTTAGATGTAGATGGTTTACGGGGAGATATTGTTACTAATCGTGCTGCAAAAGCTTTAGCTGCTTTTGAAGGTAATAAGGAAGTGAGTGTTGAGGATATTGGTCGTGTTATTGTTATGTGTTTACGACATCGACTACGAAAAGATCCTTTGGAAAGTATTGATTCTGGTGATAAGGTAAAAAAGGTATTTAATCGGGTATTTGGATTTGCAGAAGTAGAAGCATAATTTCAGAATTAATATTCATTAATTGTAGTTTAATTTTCAGGGAGAAGCAGATTGATAAAAGTTAATTTTTCTAGGTAAAAAGATAGATTATTTAACAATTATGAAAAGGTCCTATCATTGCTTCTCCTGATTTTATTAAATGATGGGTAATTTTTTAGCCAATTAAAAATATTAAATCTTTATTAATAGAGCAATTAGCACTTAACATTTAGCATATTTTTGCTGACAAAACATCAATTTGGTTATTGCATAAAATATGAGTATAGCTATGTACTGCTTTTTATACTCATTTACTATGAAACTATTGTCAATTCAACTATTTATATTAATCAATTTTTCTTTTTTTCTTTTG
>JAKQYG010000058.1 GCA_023356515.1 Trichodesmium sp. MAG_R04
AATAACTAGATCGGCATCCTGCTCAATAGAGTTATGAACAACAATCTCATTTGCCACAAAATTATGCAGACCAGGCACAGTTAAATCAAAAACCTCCGCCTCTCCATGAGGCATTATTTCCACAATTTCATCCCATTCTACATCAATTTCAGTAGACCCTTCCCACTCACCAGACTTAACCATAGACTCTAAGCTTCCACCATATTTTGGCCCAAAATCACCTTGAGACAAAAAACTCCCAGTATACAATATTGAATATTTAAGCATTTTTTTGTTCAAAATAGCAAGAGAATCCCCAATATTCAGAGTATTTAATTGTTTCCAACCCCCCAGAGAAAAGAAAGGATGATTAGCCGTCGCCCGAATCAATTTTCCTGAAGAAGTTTGCAGAGAAAAGATAGGTTTAACCCCAGTAGAAAACACTCGACTAACCATTGCCGACTCAAATTTCCCAGTATTTTCATTCAAAGCCAAAACATCAAAATTCGACATACCAACCAAACAAGAAATAGGAACTTTCTGACCATCAGCTAAACAAATTAAACTTTCCCCAGTCAAACAACCAGACTCTCTCAAATCAGACATCATCGGTCTTTTGTTAGTTCGAGCTTCCACACCTCTACTAAGTTGAGACAAAGCAATAATAGGCACCGAAAGTTCCCGCGCCAAACCCTTCAAACCCCTAGTTATTCTTGCCAACTCTAGAACTCTATTATCACTATTACTTCCCTCCATTAACTGTAAATAATCTAATAAAATTAATCCTAATACTCCACCTTGTTCACTTTGAAGTTGTCTAGTTTTTGAACGAATTTCATTAACAGTAATATTAGGAGTATCATCAATAAAAATTGGCATTTCAGAAAGATTAGTAATAGCCGAAGTCAAAGGTTCCCATTCATTCTGACTAATACGCCCAGCTCGTAACCTATTACTTTCAATTCTTGCCTCACTAGCTAATAGTCTTAATACCAATTGTTCCTTAGACATCTCCAAACTAAAAATAGCAATTGGCAACTTGAGATTAGCTGCAATACTATGAGCAATATTCACAGCAAAGCTAGTATTATGGAGGCAAATATCATTAGCCACAAAATTATGAGTTTCTGGCACAGTCAGATCGTATACTTGTTTTTCTCCTACTGGTTCTATAGAAACAATTTCATCCCAGAAAATATCCCTATTTTCTAATTCTTCCCTCCAAAAATTATCCGTTTTATCTGAATCGAATTTATCGGAGTCAAAATCATGACTTTCTGATGGAAGGTTTCCCATATTTGCCAGAAGATTTTTTCCACAGATAGTATTAAGAGTAGTCAAGTTAGGAGAAATTTCAGGAGATTTTCCTTTGATAGTTCTACTTTTTGCCAACTGATTTTTAAATGTGGCAAATTTTGTCAGTAAACTAACCAATTCATCCCAGAAAATTACCTGATTTTCTAATTGCTTATCCCAGAAATTATTTTCTGTGATTAAATTTAGCCAGCTAGAGTCAAAATCAAAATTTTTAGAATCAAAGCCACCAATATCTGCAATAAAATTTTTCTGAGATAAAGCATCAGTAATTGTCAAATGCCATTTCCCATCACAAAAACAACTTCTGTAATTCGCAAATCCCACAACTCTTCTATCTGACTTTTGACTTATAACTTTTTTAACAACATTTATTTTTTCACTTATATTCTCTTCAACTTTTTGAATACCACCAACAATTCCAAACCTAAGCAAAATATGTTGTACTTGCCTAACCAACCTTTCACTAACTATAGAATAACCAAAACACACTATCTTAGTCTGAGATATTTTTACCCATCCATCCAAGGAAAATAGATATCTAATAAATAAAGCTAATTGCCGCCTTTCCAACTTAAAGACAAGAGGAAAAAGACATAAATTATCAGAATCAATCAGAGAAGAAAACTTATTTTCTGAAATAGTTTCATCACCAAAAATATTTAACCGACGGGGTACAGCTATTTTTTCTCCTACCCGCAATTTTGCCAAAGGTTTCCAATCATCAACTGTTAAAAAAGGATGAGTAATTGTCGTCTCTACAAATCTTCCTAATTTTGTCGTTACTCTAAATACAAATTTAATTCCATCATCAACAAAAGCACTAGGCTTAGTCAGATAAAACCTCCTATTTTTTCCCAAAGTTAATAATTCTATTTCCTGCCTTTGATAAACCTCTGCCAAAGTAACTAAACTACCATCTTTTTGCAAAACCAAAGTATCATAAGTAGCACATTTTCCCATAGAAGGTCTACCCGCCACAATAATCAAATCAGATCGTTGAAAACCTCCAGTCATTGCATCTAAATCGTAAAAACCACAAGCAAGACCAGGTAAAGCAACCCCCTCATTTCTATCTTCAATTTCCAAAAAAGTCTCAATTAAAGTTTCAGAAATAGGAACTAAATCTTGTTGCGGTTTATCCTGAGTTAGAGCAAAAATTTTTTGTTCTGCTTGGTCAAGAAGAGTGTCTAATTTAGTAGCGGTTTGAAATCCTAAATCAAAAATTTCATTTCCAGCTTGAATTAATTTTCTGCGGATATATTTATCGAGAACTAAAGCTGCATATTGGTCAATATTAACTGCAGAAACTGTTCGTTCTAATAGTTGAACTATTTTGACTCGCCCACCAATTTTTTCTAATTGATTATGATCAGAAAGCCAACTGGTAACAGTCATTAAATCAGTAGGTTTGCCTTGACTATAAAGTTGGCACATTGCTTTATAAATAATTTGATGAGCTTGAATAGCAAAAAATTCTGGGTGTAACAATTCTGTGACTCGATTAATAGCTTCTGGATCAAGAAGAATACCGCCTAAAATAGCTTCTTCTGATTCAATATTTTGGGGGGGTAAGCGATCGCTCTGCATTTATATAAGATTTACTAACAATTATTTTGTAAGCATTTAGCTATCAGCTGGGATTTGAAAACCGAGTTTTTTTGGAAATACCTATAAGGATGGGTTAGTCAAAAAAATCAATATTTGATACAACAGGCAGTATTTATTATTATAAATAAGTAATATAATAAAAGTAAAAGTTGTTAATTAACGGTTAATATTTTTAATATCTAGATCAATCAGATATCAGTTATTCTTGTTGACAGTTCAAACAATAACTGATAACTGATAACTGTTAACGACCTACCACTTGAATTTCCACTTCAGCAGTTACCTCTGGATGAAGTTTAATTTCAGCTTTGTAGAAACCAATTTTACTAATCTCTGGCAAAGTCACACAACGTCTATCAATTTCTTGAGCTGTACTTTCCTTAATCACTTCTACTAATTCTCTATCAGTAACCGTACCAAAAATTGCATCATTTTCACCCACTTGTTTAGCAATTTTAAAGCGACCAACTGTTTCCAAAGCAACCTGTTGAGCTACTGCTCCCTGCTTTAATTCTATTTGTCTTTGCCGCTCTTGTTCTTGACGACGTTCTACTTGTTTAAGAACACCTGGAGTAGTCCGAAAAGCAATTTTCTTCGGAATCAAATAGTTACGGGCATAACCAGGAGCTACATCTACAATATCTCCTGATTTTCCCAACTTGTTAACATCTTTATTCAAAACTACCTGTAATTTTTTGGCCATGACTGTAATTGTAAAATTTTTAGTACAAACCTTTATCCTATCCTAATTTTAAGAAAAAAATAAGTTACACTGCTTATCTTAATAGGATTATATAATTTTATTCTTAAATATGGTATATAGTCAGACTTGAGGAAATTCCACTTTCCCAAACTTTTTGGGTATAGAATTTTGTTGCCACAACCAATTTAGGACTGATGTTGGCTTCAGGGAGCCAATATTGATAACTGAAATGACTTTCTTTTCCTATAACCAGGAACAAAATTTCTCACTCCTAAATAAAATTGTTATATTGAACTTTATTTAATCTAAGCAAAATGAAAAAAACATCGCTAAAAATAACCTTAGGCACAATCCTAACTAGCTTATTAATAATTTTTACCTCCTGTCAACAAGCACCCAATCCCTCAAGTCTCACTATTAGTAGTGCTTATAATATTGGTTGGATAGAAGAATTATTTCAAACTGAAATTGTTAATATTGGTCTAAAAAAATTAGGCTACAAGGTCAATCAACCAAAACAAAGTGATTATCCAGTAATTTATATTTCTATTGCCAATGGAGACTTAGAATACAGCACAGTTTACTATCAACCAGGTCATGAAAAATTCTTCCAAAATGCTGGTGGAGAAGAAAAATTAGAGGGAGTTGGATTTTTAACACCTCCAGGAAAGCAAGGATATCAAATTGACAAAAGAACAGCAGATAAATATAATATTACTAATCTTGAACAATTAAAAGATCCAGAAATAGCCAAGCTTTTTGATTCAGATAAAGATGGCAAAGCAAATTTAGTTGGCTGTAATCCTGGTTGGGCTTGTGAGTTAAATATAGACCATCAACTTAAAAAGTATGAACTAGAAGATACAGTAGAACATAATAGAGGACAATATACAGTGCTTCTGGCAGATGCTATTACTCGTTATAACAAAGGCGAACCTATTCTCTATTATGCTTATAATCCCCACTGGATATCTGCAGTTTTAAAACCAGGGGAAGATGTAGTTTGGTTAACAGTTCCTTTCACATCTTTACCAAATAATATGGCAAACATGACGGAAGAAGATACATCAGTAGATGGAAAAAATCTTGGTTTTCCAAGAAGTAAACAGAGCATTGTGGCTAATAAAAAATTTATAGAATCTAATCCAGTAGCTAAAAAGTGGTTTGAATTAGTAGAAATTCCAATAGCAGATATGAATAGGGAAAGTTTACGCATTAAAGAGGGTGAAGACAAAGAAGAAGATATTTTGCGTCATGCTCAAGAATGGGTAACAAATAACCAGGAACAATATGATAATTGGTTAGAAATAGCAAGACAAGCAGCTAATTAAATTTCTCGCTTAACTAAGAAGGGGAAGATAGAAAAAGACAAAATAATAATTTGTTGCTGCAACTTTAGGACTAGATGATACTATTTTAAGCTATAATATTTCAATTCTTATTCTTGAGGTGAGGAAATTGTACTTTCCTAAACCTTTTCAAGATGGTATTTTGTTACAACCAATTTATGATTGCTATATATAGAGTTTGATGCTATTTTTCACTTATGTTTTGCGAAAATACTGATTTAGCCTGATACTATTGAGAAAGAACCTCTCGTTTTATGAAGGTCGAGTTTTTTGTGACCCAAAAATCAGCTCTTAACTCTACCGTTTTAAGGAGATGAGAAAAATATTTGATTCAGTATTTCAAACCTCTGATTTCAGTAGTCAATACTGATAACTGAAATGACTTTCTTTTCTTATAACCAGGAACAAAATTTCTCATTCCTATAATTATTCTTTTAAACTGTATTTAATCTAAGGGAAATGAACAATAGATATCTCAAAATAATCTTAGGGGCAATTTTCACCAGTATATTAATAATTTTCACATCTTGTCAAAAAGTTCCTAGTTCAGAAACAGTTACTATCCGTAGTGCCAATAGTAGCTGGATACTAGAATTATTTCAAACTTCTATTGTCAATAGAGGTCTAGAAAAATTAGGCTACAAAATAGAAAAACCAAAACAAATCGAATATCCTCCCATTTATATTTCCATTGCTAATGGAGACCTGGATTATAGTACCGTTTATTATGATCCACAACATAAAGAATACTTTGAAAATTCTGGTGGTGAAGAAGAGTTAGAGGTAGTTGGAACTTTGACCGCCAATGGCATACAAAAATATGAAATTGACAAAAAAACAGCCGATAAATATAAAATTACTAACCTCCAACAATTAAAAGATCCAAAAATAGCCAAACTTTTTGACTCAGATGGAGATGGGAAAGCCAACTTAGTAGGTTGTACTTCTGGTTGGTCTTGCGAGTTAGTCATCAACCATCACCTCAAAACTTATGAACTAGAAGATACAGTAGAGCATAATCAAGGACAATATGAAATTCTTCTGGCAGATGCTATAACTCGCTACAAGCAAGGAGAATCAATTCTTTATTACGCTTATGACCCTCACTGGATATCTACAGTGTTAAAACCAGAAGAAGATGTAATTTCTTTGGAAGTACCTTTCACCTCCTTACCAAAATCTATGGGAAACATAACAGCAAAAGATACATCAGTAGATGAAAAAAATCTTGGCTTTCCGATAATTCAACAACGTATAGTAGCTAATAAAAAATTTCTAGAAGATAACCCAGTAGCTAAAAAGTGGTTGGAACTAGTTAAAATTCCATTAGCAGATATGAATAGGGAAAGTTTACGCATTAAAGAGGGTGAAGATAAAGAAGAAGACATTTCGCGTCATGCCGAAGAGTGGATAGAAAATAATCAGAAAAAATATGATCGTTGGTTAGAAACTGCCAGAAAAGCATCTAATTAGGGTATGCTGAAAAAGTATTTTTAAGAACCAGGGAACCCACCCCTAACCCCCACCGTGGAAGGAAAATGGAGGTAGTAAGATATATTTGTCCCTTGATTTTTCTGGCATGGGAGTGCCCAAAATACTAACTTTTTCAGCCTTGTTGGACCAAAAACCAGGTAGTTTTTTTGACAAAAAAAGGCTAAGAGCTTTATTTGTCAATGCTTTTATATTTAATCAGCCTGCCCTAGATATAGTCATCAAAACCTACAATGTAATATATGTATTGCTTTTTGAAGTTTCAAACTCCCTCTGTAAAAATATATAACATTAAAACCCCAGAATAAACGGCCAATGTCCAGCTTAGAATCTAGTCCTTCTCTTGAAAAACCAGAAAAAATTCATTTACCGCGTACTAGCGAGTCACAAACTCTCAAAAAAATTCGTCATACCACATCTCATGTTATGGCTATGGCTGTACAAAAGCTATTTCCTAAAACCCAGGTAACAATTGGTCCATGGATTGAAAATGGCTTTTATTACGACTTTGATGCCCCAGAATCATTTACCCAGGCTGACCTAAAAGCCATCAAAAAGGAGATGGCAAAAATCATTAAACGGGATCTACCCATAATTAGAGAAGAAGTTAGCCGGGAAGAAGCCAAACGTCGAATTCAAGAAATTACAGAACCTTATAAATTAGAAATTCTTGAAGATTTAGAAGACCCAATTACGATTTATCATCTTGGTGAAGACTGGTGGGATTTATGTGCTGGTCCTCATCTTGAAAGTACAAAGCAAATTAATCCCAAGGCAATTGAATTAGAAACTGTTGCAGGTGCTTACTGGCGTGGAGATGAAACTAAAGCCCAATTGCAACGTATCTATGGTACTGCTTGGGAAACTCCAGAACAACTAATCGAATACAAGAGACGTAAAGAAGAAGCTCTCAAAAGAAACCATCGTAAACTAGGTAAAGAATTAGGACTATTTATTTTTTCCGACCTTGTTGGACCGGGATTACCTCTGTGGACTCCTAAAGGTACAATGTTAAAGAATTCACTGAAAGACTTTCTCCAACAAGAACAACTGAAACGAGGTTATTTACCTGTAGATACTCCCCATATTGCCAGAATAGATTTATTCAAAACTTCCGGACATTGGCAAAAGTATAAAGAGGACATGTTTCCGATGATGGCTGAGGATGAACAAGCAGAAGCTCTGGAACAGGGTTTTGTTTTAAAACCAATGAACTGTCCCTTTCATATCCAAATCTATAAAAATGAATTACGTTCTTATCGAGAATTGCCAATACGACTTGCGGAGTTTGGCACTGTTTACCGCCATGAAAAGTCTGGGGAATTAGGTGGTTTAACGCGAGTCCGGGGTTTCACTCAAGATGATTCTCATTTGTTTGTGACACCCGAACAACTTGATGCCGAGTTTCTCAGTGTGGTGGACTTGACATTATTTGTATTTAAAAATCTACAACTAGAGAATTTTAAGGCTAGATTAAGCTTCCGTGACCCTACATTAGATAAGTATATTGGATCTGATGAGGCTTGGGAAAAAGCTGAAGGTGCGATTCGTCAAGCTGTGGAGAAAATGGGTATGGATCATTTTGAGGGAATCGGTGAAGCTGCATTCTATGGCCCAAAATTGGATTTTATTTTCCAGGATGCCTTGGAGCGAGAATGGCAGTTGGGGACTGTACAAGTAGACTATAATTTACCTGAACGATTTGATTTAGAATATGTAGCAGAAGATGGAAAAAGAAAACGTCCCGTGATGATTCATCGGGCCCCTTTTGGTTCCTTGGAAAGGTTAATTGGAATTTTAATTGAGGAGTATGCAGGAGATTTTCCTCTGTGGTTGGCTCCTACTCAGATTAAACTTTTACCAGTTAATCCTAAATTTTTGCCTTTTGCTCAAAAGGTTGCCGAGCAGATGCGTCAAGTAGGTATTCGTTCTGAGGTGGATATTAGTAGTGAGCGTTTGGGTAAGTTGATTCGTAACGCGGAGAAGGCCAAAATTCCTGTGATGTCTGTTGTAGGTGCTAAGGAGGTTGAATCTAATAGTTTGAGTATTCGGACTCGTAGTGCTGGTGAATTGGGAAGTATACCTGTGGTGGAGGTAATTCAGAAGATGACAGAGGCGATCGCCAACTATGGAAATTTCTAGGTTTCTATGTATAGAAAATCTCAATCTTCAACTTGGAAAATTTGCCTTATACCTCTAATCTAATCTCAGTAGGAGGTCATTTCAATTGTCAATGACCATGACCTCCGGCTTGAAAGACTGGAGTTGGTTTTTGATCCCCTATCCAACTTGATTAGGGAAGCAGTCTGGCCATTAAGTAGAGATATAGAGTAATATATAGGTATAGGGAGAATTAGAGAGGTTGCATGCAACCTCCCTACAGAAGAAGAGGGACTTGGCAGAGGAGGTAGTTAGATATATTTGTCTCTTCATTTTTCTGCCATGGGAGTGCCCGAAATCCTAAATTTTTCAGCTTAAACCAGCAAAAAGCTGGTACTTTTTGCCTCCCAAATAAGAATCTTGCCTTTATATTTCAATGCTTTTATGATTAATCAGCAAACCCTGTTTATTCATTTCATTTATTGTTTGATATGCTTTTAATATTATATAAAACTTAATTAATCTCAGAATAGCTGGTTGGCAACCAAAATGGAAAACACCAGATGTCCCTGTCCAGTAACTCATGTATACCTAGGAACAGTGACTTAATAATATGAACTTTATGAATACTGCGAAGAAAAAAGTAGAATCTCTATTAAGCAAATTGCCAGATAATTGCTCCCTTGAAGATGTTCAATATCATTTATATGTAATTAAAAAAGTTCTTCATGGTTTAGAAGTAGCTGATCAAGAAAGAAAAATTACACAAGAAGAAGCTGAAGGGCTTTTGAGTAAATGGGTTATAAAGTAGTTTGGTCTTCTAAAGCTATAGATGATGTAGATGCGATCGCTTCCTACATAGCACGTGATTCTGTTTCCTATGCTGCGGCAGTAGTCCATAGGATAATTAATGCCACGAGAAATTTGATTAATAATCCTTTAGGGGGAGAAGTAGTCAAAGAGTTTGCTGATGACAGTTACCGACAAGATTATGCTTATAGTTACCGAGTCC
The DNA here is from genome assembly GCA_023356515.1 of Trichodesmium sp. MAG_R04. GTDB lineage: Bacteria > Cyanobacteriota > Cyanobacteriia > Cyanobacteriales > Microcoleaceae > Trichodesmium. The sequence goes on from JAKQYG010000058.1 coordinate 9,560, forward strand.
TTTATAAGATTAAAGGTAATGTGGTAACGGTTGCTGCAGTTATCCATGGAAAAAAGTTATTAGATTTGTAGGTAAGGGCGATCGCACTCCAATCAAATATTAGCTCAGAACCGAGTTTCATCAGAAGCTCGGTTTTCTCACAAAATATCGTAGAACCAGTTTTCCATAAGATTTCCATAAACTTGGATGGAATATTCTGCTTCGGCTTGTTGCCGACAAGCTAAACGATCGATTTTGTCAAGATTGTTAATTGCTTTTACCAATTCTGCTATATTACCAGAGGGGACTAGCCAACCTGTTTGGCCATGACGCACGATTTCAGCAGGGCCTCCCTGATTATAGGTAATGACAGGCACACCACAAGCTAATGATTGAATGGCAGTCATGCCAAATGCTTCACTCCATCGATGGGTCATTAGATATCCTCGACTACGCCGCAGCACTAACTGCATTTCCCTAATTGTCAGAAAGCCTAAATATTCTACTTGTGCATCAGGATAATTTTGCTGGATACTTTCCCAGTAAAACTTATCCTGATGCAAACCCATTATTTTTAAGGGGATACCAGTGTGTTTTGCAGCTATAACAGCATCTTCCAATCCTTTTTCTGGAGAAATACGCGCTACCCAAACCAGGTAATTATCTGGTTTTTCACAATACTGATAATCTTTTATATTAATACCATTCCCCACAATTCTACATTTACTAGAAAATTGGAAAGTTTGTGCCTGAGTTTTTGTGTGAAAAGCAATAGTACTAGGAAGACGAATAATAGTTTGTTCTATAAAATCATCCATTTCCTTTGACAGGGATCCCATACTTACCATATGAGCAATGGGAATATTTATAAATGGAAATAAATAAAAGGGAAGCCAATCATAGGCAAAGTTAACAATCAAATGGTAATTACTTTGGTTTTTTCCAATAAACTCTCACATTCTTGTCAGTACAGAATTAGAGATTATGGTAATTTGGGTATCGCGATTTAATTGCTGTATACTAGGTTGTAGTTTTCCAGTAATTGCAATTATCGGACAATCCACTTCAATTTTAGAGCCCTCTGGTGCAAGTATATGTACCATGTGTCCTCTAAGAATCATTTCTCTGGCAAGATTTTGTAATGTGAATTCGACCCCACCTCCAATACCTGAGCCAATAGCTCCCACAAGTGTAGAAGCAAATAATAATCGTAAAGAGTTAGGTTGAGTAGCTGCCATGTTTTTACTAAATTATCAAAGGGAACATGGAACAAACAAGAAAATCATTATTTTTAACAATAAACATTGGCTAAACAACAGAGTTTCTGTTATTTTTCTTTCTGTCCCATATTTGCATGGAGTATTGCACCGTTAATAACTGGGTTTGTAGCTGCAAAATAAATGGTTTCTGCAATTTCGGTAGGTTCAATTAAGCGATTTTGAGCATTCATGGTTTTTATCTGCTCAATAATTGCCTCATCGTGATTAAGATGATTTCGTAACATTGGGGTATCGGTAAAACCAGGACAAACACAAGCCGTATGAATACCTCGATCCATTAAATCCTGACAAGTGGCTTTCATTAACCCCACTGCTGCGTGTTTAGAAGTAACATAACTAAAGGCCCCAGGTACAGCTTTTTCTGAGAGAGTGGAACCCACATAGATAATAGCAGACCCCTTTGACATGTTTGGCATAACTATCTGATTTAATACAGTTGGAACAACTACATTAATTTCCAAGATATCTCGTAGATTGCTGGCTTGAATATTTTCCACATTATCCTTATCTAACCGGGCAGCATTATGAACTAAAACCACCGTTTCAGAATTTTCTAATCGAGGTAGTAACTCTTTTTTCAAATTTTCCTCAAAACCTGTTTTAGTCAAATCTATCTGAATATTAACTACATCTGTCAACGCAGAGAAATTTCTGGAAAGGTTAATAACCTGAAATCTTTTTTCCAGAAATAGTTTAGCTGTTGCCAATCCTATACCACGACTTCCACCAGTTAGAACCAAGTATTTTTTGCTCATTTTTGACTCCAAAAACTACTACCTGACTGACCAGGACCAGAAAATATTTTAACTTCTACTGCTTGAATGAAATGCTCTTGATTTTTTTCTACATCAATAAGTAATTGTTGTAGAAACCATTGACTAAGCTCCTCTACAGTAATATTTCGCATCGGAAGCAACTTTACATCTCGTCTAAGAAATGGTATCTTCTCTTTGCCGCGATTAAAAAAAGCATAGATATATTCATCTGATTCTTCTATTCTCAGATAAGGACTTTTTAATGGTAGTAGAACAACTTCATCAAGCAATTGACAAAGATTAAGGATAATTTTTTTGTAAATACCATAATTAAAGGCAATACCATTTTCCATGACTGCAGCCTCGAACATCACATATACAGAAAAATTATGACCATGCAGGTTTTCTCTTTCACTCTCTGAAAATATAGTGAAGTGACCGGCTGAAAAGTTCATTGCTTGTTTAAATAATTCAATTTTAGTCACTCGTTTTTTCATGGAAAATTTAATGTACTTTCAAATCTGAGACACCATGTCTCTCACCTCTTAACACACATTCATGCCAAGAATAACTATGTTATAACTATAACATACAGGCCAAAAGTAAATAAAAGATGGAAGCTAGATACAGGTATAGAATATACCCAACTAAATATGAGCTAGCCAAGTTAGCGCAATTATAAAGACTCAGCTAATAGATATTTCTTAAGCTTTGTTGTAGAAATTCAACCAGAAGTTTTATCTAAAACTGATAACTCAGTAGGTATAGATTTAGGCATCAAAACTTTTGCTACATTGAGCAATGGTACAAAAATTGATGCACCAAAACCACTCAAGAAACGAATTGAGAAATATAGACAATTAAGTAAGTCATTATCCCGGGAAAACTAGGGGTACAAAAAGATATGAAAAAGCTAGGCTGAAGCTGGCTAAATTTCATGCCAAATTAAAAGATACTAGAACGGATTTTCTGCATAAGTTATCTACTGAAATTATTAACGAAAACCAAGTAATAGTTTGAGAAGATTTGAATGTTTCAGGAATGGTTAAAAACCGTAAATTATCCAGGGCTATTTCAGATTTTGGTTGGAGGCAATTTAGAACACTTTTATGAGGGAAAGGCAGAAAAATGGGGTAGAGAATTTAGAGTCATTGATAGATGGCAACTTACTTCTCAAGTATGTTCATGCTGTGGTTTTCGCGGAGGCAAATTAGACCTTTCAGGCGCGAGAATGGGAATGCCTTAATTGCGGTACAAAACACGACTGTGATGCGAATGCAGCAACAAACATATTAGTCGCAGGCGGGCAGTCCGAGACATTAAACGGAGGTGGAGGAATGTTTGGTGCGGGAGTAAAATGCTCCCGCTGTTCTCCTGAAAAAAATTATAACATAGATTTATGGAATAAGAAACCGTCTCTCAATTTTGTGATTATTATTGATGCTTTAGATGAGTTTATAGACAAAAGTAAACGGGACACTCTCTTTGATTATTTATCATTTTTGATTAAAAATAGCGGCAATAAAACTAGATTGATTTTATCATGTAGAGAAGAAGAATATAAAGCTTATGCTAATACTTTGCAAGTAGCAAATATTAGAATAAAACCAATGAGTGTACTGCAAATCCAAGAACTTTTAAATAAGCGATTAACAAGTTTGCAACACGATACTTTAGCCCAGAATCAAATTAGAAAAACTTTTTGACAATCATAAATACTAATGCAGAACAGGAATCCTTTTTAAGGAACCCTTACTATTTATCGTTATGGCTATATCAAGTTTCATTCTCTTCTGATAAATCAGATTTTGCTGATACAAAAAATCGCATCCCATCTATCAGCAGTTTGCACGATCTAGAGTTAAAACGGGAGATATTAAAAGGTATGGATATAAATCCACCAAACCGTTTTGAAAAAATCGAACCGGTCCTATTTCAATACCTTTTGGAAGTCTCATCAGTTTTGAGCTTTCATCTTATGAGGATATCTTTACAAATTAAACAAACTTCTCATTACGGTGTAAGTATTTCCAATGATAGTATTGTTAATTCACTATAT
>JAKQYG010000580.1 GCA_023356515.1 Trichodesmium sp. MAG_R04
TTGGAAAGATAAACAGTTGGTTGATATTGTGCATCCTCAACAGGAATTTCAGGTAGAAAAACAAATCAGTCACAGTGCTTTTGTGCAATTTTCTCTCTATCAACCTACTTTAGTTTTTGGCATTTCTAGTAATCAAAAATTAGATGAGACAGAGTGGGAAGAAATTTGGCAAATTTGGAAGCAAGCGTTAGGTGAAGGGATAGGTTCTCGTGTTAGTGCTGGTTATGGGCATTTAAAAAGTCACAAAGAAAATCTATTGTTTCCCCCTATTTTTCTTAAGGGTCAAGGTTTAGCTCCAAAGCTAATTAATGAAACTGGAGAGTTTCGCCCGAATATGTTTAAAGCTGCTTTTCGAGGCCATACTTTGCGGTTATTTGCTGGAGTTACTAATGAGGCGATCGCTCAGAAGTTAACAAAGAAATTATGGGGTGGGTTTAATGGTCAAAGTTCTTATGTGGGGAAATTAGGTATATCTTTTAATGCTCTTGAGTTAGAGATGGATACTTTTCAATATTTAGATTTACCTCTATATGATTTGAGGGAGGGAAAATTAGAGATTTTATGCTTGGGAAAGATGGAGGAAAAAGAACGAGGTAATCTCAAAATTTTAATGTTGAATATAGTCAAGTTTTCTTTACTATTAGGTGGATTTGGTAAGTCTTGGCGACGGATAGACCATCGTTTATTTTATCCAGACTATTTTAGGTATAATAATAAACCAATGATTGGCTGTCATTGGGAGTTTATTAAAAGTTCTAAAAAATCATATATTCCTATAAATAATTTATCTGATGTGACGATTTTTTTGGATAGTTTATATTCAAAACTTAAAACTTATGTTGAGAAGGTGGAAAAAGAAAAGTTAGTAGAACAAGGGAGCGATTGGAGGGAGGCATGGCATCCTGAAAAAGTAAAAGTTTTTGGTCGAATTTCTGATAATTATCAAGATAGTGAAGCTGTTTATTGGTTTCATCAAGAATATCAAAGAGGAAAGACTATTAAAAATTCTGATTTAACAGGTAACATGGGAAATGTAGGGCGAATATGGCATCGGATGTATCCTCATTATATTCTGGAAAATAAACAGTTGAAAAAAACTAGAGGTTTTGTAGAAATGCTGACTATTTTTCCTGATGATTCAGAAACTACTAAGGATTTTCTTGACTATTTAGAAAGCTCTAGAAAGTTTGAAAAAATTTGGTAATAGTTTAGCTCTTAAATCCCTAATTTTTGAATTGTAGCCATACTATTTGATTTTAGAAAATACTTTTTTTCAGGGGATGAATGGAATTTTTAGTAATTATAATTGAAGGAACAAAATTCAATGAATATTTGGATAGCAACTACTGGGAATAGTGATGTACAACTAATAACGGATGATAATTGGAGCTATTTGTATGAGAAAGAAAGGTTAAATAGTGAAGATTTAAATAAGGAATATTCAAATGACAAAAAATCAAATAGCGAAGTTTTAAATAGCCAAGATTTTGAACTTACTTCTTTGGATGTTGATAATTATGAAGATATTTATACTGCTCCTGCGAGAGTTTTAGGTATAGTTTACGGGAATGAATTTAAGGATCATTGGAAAGATTTGGTTTTTCCACTCTTCGATGATTTTTCTAAAAAGTTAAAAGATGATCCTAAGTTAATGCCGGATAAAATTATTCTGCTTTTGACTGATCAATCAGATTTATATTCTGATTATACTGATTTGAAAAATTCTCCTTGTTGGAAAGATACTTGTAGTTTATTACCAATACTTAAGCATTATTTTAGTGAAAATTTCCCGAAAGCTAGTTTGGAACATATAGTATTAAGACCTGTAGTATTAGAATCTGGGGAAGGAAAGGGTTTAGATAATTGGGATAGTGTTTTAGATTTAGTTCAGAAAGAGTTATCTGAGTTGGAGTTTAAAGAAAGTGATGTTATTTATGTGAGTCATCAAGCTGGTACTCCGGCAGTGTCTTCTGCAGTGCAGTTTGTGACCTTGTCAAATTTTGGTCAAAGGGTGAAGTTTTTGGTGGCTA
>JAKQYG010000581.1 GCA_023356515.1 Trichodesmium sp. MAG_R04
CTAATTTTTTCATCTTCTAACCAGTTACTAAAAGTTCGAGAAGCTATGATTTGTGGATTGGATTTTGCGAAATTATTACCGTTAGATTTTTGTTCCATTTTTGATATTTTCTGAAAGTGAAGAACAATCATCAGAACAATAAACCAAGTTTCTTATTGGGTTATGTTAGTCCTGATAGTATATACTTAAAATACTGAAGTTTTGAGGAAATAAAACATAGTGACACTACTTCCTTTGTTCCAAACTAATGCAGAAATTGTTTATCTCGATAGTGACGGTCAACCAATGACAGATTTTATAACCGCTATGAAGTGGGAGAATATTATCTCTTTTGCTAAAGTTTTGAGGACATAAAACATGGTGATATAACTTCTTTTATCTTAAACTGATATGGAAATTATTTATCCCGATATTGATGGTCAACCTATAGCAGAAAATACGACAAAATATTTATATTTGGCCAAATAATGTTTTCATAGCTTGATTTAGTAATGTCTTCTCTATCTTCTATAGACTTATAATATTTCTCTGTAACAATGTACTTAATAATTCTTAACGATACAAGTATTTTACTGATAGTTGCTATCTTTTATGAAGCTCAACTTCATGGATAAATGGTTTTATCCAGTAAAGGTTGTCATACCACATCTGGGTAGAAAAGCAGGATTGTTCTATCGCTCAATCCTTTATTTTGCAATGGCTATAACTTTAAAAAATACCCTTGTGCATGATACTAGATCTAGGTCAAACTGCTATAATTAAAATTTATATTAATCTTGATTTATAAGTTTAATAAAAACTATAATTTTTCGTCAAACCAGAAAAAATTGTTGTTTCCAATAACTATGAAAAAGCATGAATAAATCATCAATATCAACAGGCTTCATTGCTGGACTAGCAGCTACTCTGTTTTTCAGTATTAGTTTTAGCTTACTAGAATATACAATAAAATTCAGTATTATATTGGGTTTAATTGGGGGAATTTCTGCTGGATTATTAGGGTTTTGGTCCCAAATAGAATCAAGACCAGAAATTCCAGAAAAAGCAGGTGCTAAATTTGTAGATTCTTCCGCATTATTCAAATCAACCTCAGCAATTAAACCATGGCCAAAAACTGCTAAAGAGCGTAGTGGTGTTTCTTTATTGAGTTGGTTTTTCAGGCAAAGTCAAGTATCTTCAAAATCTACTAAAAAACACTAAAAAATACTATAAACTGATAGCTGATAGCTGATAGCTGACCCCTGAATGCTTATGGTAGCTTTTTTTAACTTTTATTTTGAGCTTATACTATTTCTCAAAAACTTTTGTAAAAATCACAGGACAGAAATAATGTTAATTAATTTTGCCTAGGCGCTTATTAGACATTTTTCAATTCTACAGCTAATGCAGCCTCCGTAAGTTAACAAGCGTCTACTTGTTCTGTGTTAAAAGCATAACTATAATCATAATTTAAAATGATTGTTGAGGATATTCTCCCAAGAGGTACGTATCATATTTGTAGGAGGCTTTATCGTGCTGCTCAATTTTTTCTCTGATATTGATGATAGTCCTTGACGCGATCGCACTCCCCCTAACTAATACTCTTTTTCATTTTAATAAGCACCTGCGCAGAGCGAAAAAATTACCTCAAAAATACACGAAAATTTCTTGAAAAGCAACTACCCTGTGTTTCTTACATATTAAAGCTTTTAAATAATGGCCAATGAGAACGCGATCGCACCCAAAATTCCCCCATTTTTCCCCCTAAATAGCTCATTTCAACTTTTTTTGCAAAAATTAGTTTAAATTCCAAATATATTTAATTATATTTGATAAGTTTAACTAATATAAAGATTTTGATATGATCCACTAAATTCTAAGAACCTTGCAGGTATTAGTTTTTAGTCAAACTAATACCTAAATGCTGACTGCTAATATATAAAATAAAGCTATCTAAAATATTTAATCTAAAATCTAAAACAATGTCATTTGTTGGCCTACATATTCATAGCGACTATAGCCTATTAGACGGAGCATCC
>JAKQYG010000582.1 GCA_023356515.1 Trichodesmium sp. MAG_R04
TCATTTTGATGCTCAATATTATATGGAAACAGGCATACCAGGTAATAAAAAAATACCTGATGGATGGATGAATCGCTTGTTAGCTAATCTTCCAAAAGATAGACCTACTCAAGCAGTCAACTTAGGAGATACACCACCCCGCATTCTCATGGGTGAAATGTCAGTTGCCAGTCTCCCCACAGGTAGAAAGTCAACCCGTAATTTGCCAATAGATCGCCCCAAAGTTTATGCAGCATTTGATCGCCTTTATAGCGGGAATGATGAATTAAGTCGAGTTTACCAAGAAGGTCGTCAAGCAAGAGACTTATTACTAGCTGACCTGGAAAAAGAAATGGAAGAAGCTTCGGGTGGCGCACCACCGCCAACAGGTTTTGCTAGTGATGCTAAAAATTTGGCTGAAATTATGGTTGGCGATTCGAGAACTCAATTAGGATTTCTTGCTCTGGGTGGTTGGGATACTCATATTAACCAAGGTAACAGTAAAGGTATATTAGCAAGACGATTAAAACCTCTTGGGGAAGGTTTAGTTACTCTAGTTCAGGAATTGGGTTCGCTTTATTCAAATACCGTGATTTTAGTCATGTCAGAATTTGGTCGCACAGTTAAAGAAAATGGTAATGGTGGCACGGATCATGGTCATGGTAATGTGATGTGGGTCTTAGGTGGTGCTGTGCGTGGCGGTCAGGTTTATGGAAAATGGCCTGGTTTAGATGAATCAGAATTGTTCCAAAAACGAGATTTAACTATAACTACAGATTTCCGAAATCCGATGGCTAGTATTTTTGAACAGCACTTTGGTTTCAATCAATCGCAAATAGCACAGTTGTTTCCTGGTTATCGCTTCAATCAGCGTTTACCTTTACTCTAGAATTTTGTTTACAGAGTATTCCTTCAGCAAAAACTGATGACTACTTAAATTTTTCAGTGATGAGGGCTTACACAGTAACTCTGTATACAAAAATCTGTTAGTAAGAAAAGGTTATAAGCAATAGACAGAAAGCTAGATGTCCGAGTATCTGGACTTTTGAAAAAAAATGAAGTAAAATAACCTATAATTATTATATGAAAATGCTAGCTGATGAAAGAAACAACCTTAATCAGGATTGTTGAAATTGAGAAAATAGGGAGGCAATAACTTAACTTTTTAGAGATTTGGATACCAAACCTCATTCTTGCTTAGGTTTAGAGACCAAATCCCGTTAAATAAAATCTTAAAACCCTTGGATGGCTATAATTTAGGTAGATACTTTATCCGGGAAATATTTCTTGAGTTTCTCTAACTTTGGTGGAATTGAAAATACACAATAAGGTTGATTAGGATTCTTTTTAAAATAGTTTTGATGATATTCCTCAGCTCTATAGTAATCCTTCAAATCAACTACTTCAGTTACAATGGGATTCTGAAATGTTCCATTATTAATCAAAGTTGAAATTACTTCTTGAGCAATGTTTTTTTGTTCTTGCGAATGACACATAATAATCGAACGATATTGAGTACCAACATCATTTCCTTGTTTATTCAGTGTTGTGGGGTCATGAGTTGCAAAAAATATTTCTAAGATTTCCTGTAGTGATATCTTCTCAATGTCAAAGGAAACTTTAACAACCTCAGCATGACCAGTTTGTCCAGAACATATAGACCTGTAGTCAGGATTTTTAGTATTTCCTCCAGCATAACCAGACTGTACTTCTTTTACTCCTGAGACAGAAAGAAAGACAGATTCTACGCACCAGAAGCATCCACCACCTAACACAATTGTATCTAACATTATTGTCACCTCCAAACTTTAGTATTAATCATTATAAACTGATTAAAGAGCAATGAAGAATTTGTTTCAGATACAGAAGCTTATTTGATTTTTGATGACACAGTATTTATCAAGAACAGCCACGGATTATTATCAAAATATCTAACCGACCAATTGAAACATCCTTCAATTAAAATGAAGGTTATTTGACTTGAAAAACTAAAGGTTTTTGAATAAAAATAGTTAGGCGATTGCTAACGC
>JAKQYG010000583.1 GCA_023356515.1 Trichodesmium sp. MAG_R04
AGCTGAAATTGAGGGAGATATGGGAGATTCTCACATGGGTCTCCAGGCTCGTTTAATGAGTCAAGCACTACGAAAAATTACAGGAAATATTGGTAAATCTGGTTGTACAGTAGTTTTCCTTAACCAACTTCGCCAAAAAATAGGTGTTGTTTATGGTAATCCAGAAACTACTACTGGTGGTAACGCTCTCAAATTCTATACTTCGGTCAGACTTGATATTCGTCGTACACAAACTCTCAAGAAATCTTCAGAAGAATATGGTATTCATGTTAAGGTAAAAGTTGCTAAAAACAAGGTAGCCCCTCCATTCCGCGTGGCTGAATTTGATATTATTTTTGGTAAAGGAATTTCTAATGTCGGTTGTATTATTGACTTAGCGGAAGAGACAGATGTAATTAAACGTAGAGGTGCTTGGTATAGCTACGAAGGAAGTAATTTTGCTCAAGGTCGGGAAAAAGCTATTGCTCATATGGAAGCAAATATTGACTTTGCCAAAAAAATTGAAAAGCAAGTTCGGGATAAGTTAAGTCAAGGTGCAGTGGTTTCTGCTAATTCTGTGGCACGGGTTGATGAAATAGAAGAGGACGAAGATGAGGATGAAATTCTAGAGGAAGAGTAAATTTTAGTTTACTTGAGTGTTTAATAGGTTTCATTAATTCATTAAGCATCTAAAAATTACCGAAAAATTAGTTAAGTTTAAAGCCTCCCCTTTTGGGGAGACTTTGTGCTATAGTGGGAGTGCTTGAATTTTAAGTTTTGACTTATATTTTTATGCTACATTTTTTTGTGTTAAATGTAGCCTTGCTTATTTTCTCCCGAAAAAAAATTTAGCAACTCCCGATTTACGGTCTGGGGTACTTCTTGTTGAACCCAATGACCACATTCAGGGATAACTTTTAACCAAAAAGGAGCAGTAATTAATTTGTCTAAACCTTCTATAAGTTTTTGGCTTAAAAAATAATCTTCTTTACCCCATAAAATTAAAGTAGGTGCTGTAACTGGTTGTGGCTTATCAAAGTTTTTTAGCCAGTTTTGAGGCAAAAGAAATTGACGATAGTGATTAATTGCAGCGACTAAAGCTCCTGGTTTCTCTAAAGCTGCTTGATAAATCTGAGTAATCTCAGCACTAAAGGCACTTTTGCGAATAGCTTGTTCTTGGAAAAATTGTTTGATAAATTCTCTTAAGTTTTGCTGAATAAGCCATTCTGGAATTCCTGGAACTTGAAATGCTAATATATGCCAACTTCTGCGTAGTTGATCTAAATTTCCTATCAGTTCTTGAATAAATTTTTGCGGATGAGGTGCATTCAAAATCGCCAGACGGTTCAAATATTGAGGAGATTTTTGGGCTATGTGCCACGCGATCGCTCCTCCCCAATCATGGCCCACAATATTGGCCTTAACATAACCTAAACGTTCAATTAGTCCTCGAATATCAGAAGCTAAATTATCTAAGTCATAACCATGATCTGGTTTGTCCGAATCATTATAGCCCCGTAAATCTGGAACTACAACTTTGAAATGACGTGCTAATGCAGGAATTTGATACCGCCAAGAATACCAAAACTCTGGGAAACCATGAAGAAGTATGACTAATTCTCCCTCACCTTGAGTAACACAGTGTAAGCGAATATTATTGGCGTCTACAAAGAAATGTTGCCATTGAGATACTAAAAGACTCATAGTTTGCAATCCACTCTTCTGATCTTGCCAGACTATTTTATACTTCGTTAGTAGTAATTTGTGTCTAGCTAATATTAAGATACTACCTTAATTTATACTTATGTATTAGTATTTAGTTATTTTTTCTGACCCCACATCCATTATTGTTGACGATATACTTCATTTACCGAAAAATTGGGTTTAAAGCCTCGCCCTTCTACAAATTCCTTATATTTCTAATGTCACAGGTACTTGGATGACAGCAGAGCAAGCTACTGACCCTAATTACTGGGGTAAGCATCTGCGGCAAACAGTCCGTTTTGCGGATGGTCTCCAAGA
>JAKQYG010000584.1 GCA_023356515.1 Trichodesmium sp. MAG_R04
TTTAATTTTAAAAAGGGTTTTTAAATTTTTGTCCTGTACTTAGGTCCCGTAAATGTAACTATGACATCAAATAAAAATACTAATCAAGAGAGTAGTTCTGGCATTAGCAAAGTAGAAGGAAATATAACAGCAGAAGTGATAGCTGGCCAATATATAAATATGCCAGAAGGAAGACCTGCTAGTTCTCCTATAAATCGGTTTCCGACTCTTATAGGAAATAAGATAGAAGGATTTGTAGGGCGTGAATATGTTTTCGACGCAATTAACAAATTTATTGCAGAGCGTTCCAATGGTTACTTTACTATTATTGGAGACCCAGGTCAAGGAAAATCTACTATTTTAGCCAAGTATGTTCAAGACAATGATTGTATTGCCCATTTTAATATTGCAGTTGAAGGACCAAATCAGGCTTATCAGTTTCTTGAAAATATTTCTAATCAGTTGATTCAACGCTACGAGCTTCCTTACGATTCTTTACCAGACAATGCTATGGAAGATGGGCAATTTTTGGGACGGTTATTAGATGAAGCAGTACAAAAAAACAAGGGAGAAGCCCTGATTATAGCCGTGGATGCTCTTGATGAAGTAGATAGAAGTAATGATAGAAAAGGTGCAAATATCCTTTATTTGCCTGCTTATTTACCAGAAAAAGTTTATTTTATCTTGACTCGAAGGAGAGATGTAGAAGTAGATTTAACCAACTATGTATCTAATCAAATTCTCAATCTTGCAGATTATAAAGCTGACGGCGAAAGAGACATAAGAACATACATTGAAAATCGAATGAGTAATAGTGAAAAATTACGTCAGCGGATTGAAAAAAGAGGACAAACCAGTCAAGAATTCACCGATAAAATAGCAGAAAAAAGTGAAAACAACTTCATGTATTTGCGTTATGTGTTGTTAGATATTGAAAATGGTCAGTATAATGATTTGGCTTTAGAACAGTTTCCAAAAGGACTACAAGCATATTATGATTTTCACTGGATACGTATGGGAATGAAAAACGATCCTTTACCTGTTGCAAAAATTAAACTGGTCTATATTTTAGGAGTGGTTCGCCAACCTATTTCTCGTAGCAAAATTTGCGCTTTTTCCGATGAAGAAGAATATACGGTGCAGCAAGTTTTAAATGAGTGGAAGCAGTTTTTACATCAAATTATAGAGGAAACGGAAAAGTGTTACATTGTTTATCATTCTAGTTTTAGAGACTTCTTGTATAGAAAGGATATTTTAGAAAGTCATCCAGTAGAACTACCATATATTAATCGACTTATTGCAGAGCATGAGTTAAAAGTTTTAGAGGGGATCAGACAAAGGAAAAAACGTCGAAAAAAGGAAAAACTTCTGAATCAAAATCTGAGTAAGAAAGATAATTTAGAAACAGAGCCAGAAGTAGCTGGAGATATTCAACAACCTGCTCCTAAGAAGGATTTGACAATTTTACAAAAGCTGTATCGTTTCTTTAAAAGATTGATCGAATGGTTTATTGACTTGCTCACGGGATGACAAGCAGCTCAAAACTATTGTTGGATAAGCCTTAAAACATATAAGCAGGGGAGGAAAACTGACAGGTTTTATGATATAGTCATTTTAAATAAGAAGGAGACTATTTGGCACAATAAATACGAATAATTTGATCATATAGATGTATTGATAGGTGAATATATTCTAGCTCTTTTTAATGCACTAAAATCCTGTTCTGAACAAGCATTAGAGACGAGAAACAAGCTCCTAGGAGCTGAACATCCTGATGTGGCCTCGAGCCTCAACGATTTGGCTTTACTTTACTATTCTCAAAGAAGGTATACAGTAGCGGAACCATTCTTGAAACAAGCATTAGAGACGAGACAGAAATTGCTAGGAACTGAACATCCATCAGTCGCCTCCAGCCTCAACAATTTGGCTTTATAGCAATGAGCACTCACATCTTTACATATTACTATCGCATTTAAGTGTAGTACAATTTTACGCTACTATCTACCAATACTTTC
>JAKQYG010000585.1 GCA_023356515.1 Trichodesmium sp. MAG_R04
GGAATGGTCGTCAAAAGTCGGTCTAGATAACATAATAAATTTCCTCAAGTCGCATTTTTTTTTGTCGTGCAATAAAAAGCTGTAGAATACTTCCAGTTTTATGGGATATGTCGATAGGGGATAGTGATTGTTCCTTAAAACCTAAAATCCACAAATATGGAAAACGGAAAGAGGAAAGCAAAAATGCAAGTATTCTCGGACAATAGCCAAACTTTCTCCAAAAATTTCGACTGTTTCTACTTATGGTCGTCACCTGAAGCAAGATAAAGTTCACACCCAGCCCCCTAACTCATACAAAAAGAATTAGTCTGCGAGAAATTACTTACATCAGTGGTTAAACTCATAGGATAGTTGTCTATCTCCTAAGAAATGCTATTCAAAAAGCATAAATGTATGGATAGGAACAGAATAAGTTATTGATGACTAAGAGAATTAGCAGTGAAAGATTATTTGATTGGATTAAGTTTAGCTTACAAAAGCAGCTAAATTATCCCAGTTCAAGTGGGTAAGCACAAAAATAAAGGCAAATGCACTTTATACAGAACAAATTTGCCAAAGTTTGGGAATAGATAGCGGATTTGGAATGACTTGGCTATTTTTTGCGCAGTCTTTTGATACACTATCTTTTTCTGTATACTGACTTATATTTTAACATTTCTTAAAAATATATCTCTGTGATTGTTCGATTTTCATTATCCAACAGAACTTAAGCAGAAACCAGGTTATAACACAAAACTTAGTAGTTTAAACAACAATAATTAAGGCAATAAACCTATTTTATTGCTTGGTTTGGGTAAGCCCTGTTATCTGAATCACAAAATTATTAAGATAATTATTACTAATCTGAGTGTCCTAAATTACACATAAGACTATTTTGACTGGAGAGTACAAAGTTCTCCTAAAAAATTATTTGCTTTAAAGACTGAAAATATTACAGGAACTGCCTTACAGCACTTCTATTTTAATCTTTAGAGTTTCTCACATTAAGATCGCTGTAAACCTTAGCTAACAATAGTTCTTGGAAGAAGTTTCCACTGTCTAGTATTTTGAAATTTTCTATTTTCAGCTTTTTGTAATTTAGATAGCTTGAAAATGACTATAGTAATTTTCAGGGGTGTTACTCAGGTACAGAATTCTAGATCTTAGGAAACAACTGCTCCCTTCCCCCTAGAAGATTACCTAGCCAAATTGGGCTATAAACTATATGCTGCAACAATTAACAATTTACTGATTATAATCTTGTCCCGGGAAGGGGGTATCACTATGATAATCAAGTTTTAGTTTCTACAAAATTAATATGGAATAAACAGGAAAAATTTTAACAATTTATAAACAGGACGTCTATGTTCGTATCCTGATATTTTTTTGATGTAATTCTCAATAAAATACATTTGTGTTACAAAGACTACACTAACTACCAAGAATGATAAGTTGAGTGACTCAAGGTTCGCAAAGGGCACAAAAAAGTATATCAAATATTAATATTTTTTATCACTGCTATTGTCTATTACCGTAAGCTATCAGCTATCAGTTATAGCAATTTGCCCATAGGTTGTGACAATTCAAAAACTAGAAATAAATTCCAAAACTCTTGCTCATTGACTATTATGCTCAAACCTATTCTCAAAAAGTGGCAGTCTTTTTGGCCTAAATAAAATAGGACTACTATAGAAGGAAAAATTAGCCTCCAAGAAGAATTAAAAGTCCGATATGAAAAAGATGATCAGCTAAGCTTCATCTTTTTCGCAGCATGAATTGGGAAAAGCGCTCGAGCTGACTGCTTACCTATTATCTGTAAAAGTTGAAAATATTAAGCATAAAAATGGAACCTACTGTTGAATACCTAAAAAGTAAATTTGAGAGCGCTTTAGTTGCTACCTTTGGTCAAGATTTAGCAGGCACAGATCCAATGATTGTTCCTGCTACTAATCCTAAATTTGGAGATTATCAATGTAACTTAGCAATGTCTTTAGCTAAAAAATTAAAGGATAA
>JAKQYG010000586.1 GCA_023356515.1 Trichodesmium sp. MAG_R04
CACGGACGTTCAGGATTTAATTTTCCCTTTTGGACTGATGCAAGTTTTTTTCCGTTTAGTTACAATCCTGAAAATGCTGAATATGATTTGGTATTTTTGGGTAATTGTGTTGGTCAGGTGAAAAGAGAAAGATATAAATTAATTGCTAGTTTACCTGGTAAAAAAAGAATATTTGGCAAGGTTAGTAATGATGAATTTAATTTGGGTGCTGGTTTTATTAAAGATACTAAAGAGATTTCTCGTTGTTTAGGTAAAGGTTTAATTGGTTTAAATATACCTCAATATTTTAAAGATTATGGGAGTACGGATTATGATTTTCCTCAATTAAAAGATTTAGGTTTTTTTCAATATCCCTCTCGGATTATTCAATATGCTGCCTGTGGGTTGCCAATAATATCTCTACAACCTGGTAATTCTCCTGCTACTTTTCCTGAATTAATTACTGTTTCTGATATAAATATGTTGATAAATAAAATCAACATATTGATTAATAATCCAGAATACTTATCAGAAATTCTCAGCTCTCACCAAGTTTACCAGAGATTTCGTCAAAATTTTTCTGCTGAATCTAGGGCTATCTTTTTAGAAAAGATTATAGCAAATGAATACGTTAATTTAGATACTGTTACTAGAAGTCAACTGTTTGGTCAAGTAATGAAAACTGAATCTCAAGTATCAACAATTTCCTCTCCTACTGGAGAAATTTTAACTAAATTTAATATGAATAGTAGTGAAAGTAATTTACCTAGTGTTGAAGAACAAAGAGAAAACTTAAGAAACTTAAATTTAGAAAGTCCAAGAAAATTTATAATCCTCTATTTTGGTCATTTTGCAAACGGAGATACTGACATTGTTGCTTGTTTATTAAGATCCCTCAGAAACTTAGGTCATATAGCAGTCGAAGCATAGGTTAAGACATCTATCTCGGTTGTATGAGCCAATCCGGAATAGAAAAAGCGTCCTAAGCTTTCGTTCGATTGCTATAATGTATTACACGTAGATTTATGGAAACGTCATCCCCATCTTCTTAAAAAGAAACCTAGCACTATATCAGGATACGGTCCTATTTTTATTGATTTATCATCAATTGAATTATTTTTAAATAAACATCAACCTCAAATAATTATTTGTTCTGCGGGTGGTTTTTGTTTTTCTGAAGCAGATAGTCTAGAGTTAAAATCACGAGGAATTACATTAATTGGTCTAACTTTATCAGACCCGGATGTACAACCGTCAATGATTAATCATGTATGTAATTTTGATTATCACACTACTAATTCTGAATTAGCTTTAAAAGTTTATCGCGAAGCTGGAATTAAGAATACTTTTTTATTCCCTTTTGGGGTTGACCTAAGTTTCGTTGCTGCGGAAGTAAAACACTCCTCAGAATACGAAGCAGATGTTATTTGTTTGGGTCATGCAAAAAATAGACCTGAAAGACAAGAGTTAATGGGTTATTTGGCGGAAAAGTTTAAAGTTAAAGTTTACGGTAATGGGTGGCAGTTGCCAAATGCAAAACCTGTCAGAGGTTATCAAATGCTACAAGCTAGTCGTTATGGTCGTATTCATATTAACTTTGCACCAACTCGCGCAGGATATACAAACGTTAAATGTGGAGTATTTGAATCTATTGCTAGTGGAGCTGTTTTATGCACACAAGAATTTAAAGAAATGGAAAAATACTTTGAATACGGAGCAGAAATTATTGGTTTCAATAGTAAAGAAGAACTCAGTCAGCAGCAAGAGAAGGTATAAAACTTCTAGGCAACCGCTTAAACTCTATTACTACTGTTAGAAATACAGCCAAAATTATTAATCAAGTTATTCAAGAAACTGCACAAAAAAAGGTAGTTAAGTTAAAGGTAGTTAAGTTAGTAGAAAAAAAATTAAGTTGCCTCCAGTTTGCTTCAGAAAATAATCCTAATATTTTATCTGCTCATTGGTACGCTCCACCAAAAGACCCAAAAATTCAGTTAACC
>JAKQYG010000587.1 GCA_023356515.1 Trichodesmium sp. MAG_R04
CCAATTAACAATTGCAGCTACCTTGAATTTCTCATCACCAGAGCAATAATAGTCAAAACCAGCAGCAGCAGAAAACATACCTGTTGTCATCGCCAAATGACCGCCAGCAGAAAACCCACTAATAATGATTTTTTCCACATCGAAATTGTATTGTTGAGCATTCGTGATTACCCAAGCTAAAGCACACCGACAGTCTGCCACTGCTGCCGGTGCTAGGGACTGTGCTGCCAAACGATATCCCACATTAACAACGGAAAAACCCATTTTCAAATATGGCAATAAAAAAAATAGCTCCACCTCTTTGGGACGCTCTACCCAACCCCCACCATGAATAAAAATTACTGTTGGTTGTGGTTTAGTTACAAGAGCCTGATAAATGTCTAATTTCAGATTGTAATTATTAACAGTCAAATATTTAATATTTTTGTGAATCCGATAGTTATTCAAAAATGCCAGTATTTCAGCAGCAGGATTTGACAGTATATTCCAAATATTAATCGGTAGAAAGTTATAACCGATAAATACTGCTTGATATGATCTTCTAAAGAGATATTTCTTAAACATTATACTTACTATAAATAGAAGGTTATTCTCTGGATTTTTGGTTAATATTTTGCCTCAATATTTATCCTAAACCTACTGTCTATTATGAATGAGAATAAAAAGCTAATTAACCAGAAAAAAGTGAATAATTTTAACAGCTTGCTTAAGCTATTTATACTCATTAACCACAGAGAAATTACTCCTACAACTCCCCCCATAAAAGAATGTTAGATCGATATATAGCAATCCTATTTTGTTCGTGGCAAAAATTCTACTGCTTTTTATGGAACAGGGAACAGGGAAAAGAGAATAGGTAAGAGTTTTAAAAGTTTTATTTACTTTTTGATTTGTCGCAACCTATTTAGGACTGCTATAGCTCAAGTATATTAACATGAATTGAAGGCATAGTCAATCTTTTATAGAGTTTTAATCAACAAATTTATAGCGGTTTTCACAAAGATGGAACACACTTCTGAGAACAAAAATCTTTGTAAAGACTTTCCTAGGATCCTCCATACCATGATCTTCTAATTATAGAAATCTCTACAATTTTCCGTACATCTTGAGAAAAATATTTGTATTTTCTGGCTTCAGGGTTTGGAGACTAAACTCTACTACCCCCGGTAGTATATTAGAACAACTTCTGAGTTATCATTATTCTTATCGTTTTAGTAAATAGATAGCAGAAATTACAGCAGTCTCGGAGTTAGTGAGGTACAAAGTTTCATCGCTTTATTAGATAGGCGAGATAGATTAGTCTTCAACTGTACCTCACCATCCGCTCAAAGTACTGTAATCCTTGTCCTTATACCATATATACTAGGATATCCTACAAATGGTTTATAGTTTCATATACGTATTTAAGTCCTGATTGAGTTTATTAACAATCTCTAGTAACCATAAATAACAATTCAATAAATAACTACCATGCAAATTTCAACCAATCATACTTATCTATCCAAAACACTCCGTAACCGACGACAAAAATTAGCAAAATTAATTGATTTTCCAGCAATACTTTGGTCAGGTAGTCCTAGTTCACGCAACTTTCCAGCTAATACTTTTCCCTTCCGTCCTAGCAGTCACTTTCTTTATTTTTCTGGGCTACCTATTACAGATGCTGCTATCCGTTTAGAAGGAGGAAAATTAGAACTATTTATGGATAATCCATCCCCTTTTGATCTACTTTGGCATGGAGAAATACCAACACGCGATCGCTTGGCAGAAATTATAGGTGCTGATGCTGCTTTTCCAATTCAAGAATTAAAATCCTATGCTGAAAATGCAGCAACTATTTCTGTACAAAACCCCACTACTAAAATCACACAATCTCAGATTTTAAATCGCGATATTTTTCCTTCTAAGAAACCCCAAGAAATTGACTTAGAATTAACAAAAGCAATTGTCTCTTTAAGACTTAGCCATGAT
>JAKQYG010000588.1 GCA_023356515.1 Trichodesmium sp. MAG_R04
ATATTATTAATGGTCTGATAGAGAACCAGATAGGAATTTTAGTAATAGGAAATAATCCTAACTGGAAACAAGGTATAAATCTGGGGAAAAACAATCAAAATCCTGTTCAAATTCCTTTTTATGTGTTCCTTAACTAATAAATAAAAGGAAAAATTATGATTTGAGCAACTTTTTTATCTTTGGTCTAAAGGTTAACATTAATTATCAAAAATATTTCTGCCATTCCCTATCCCCTATTTCTAATATTTGTAAAATTTCAGGTAAACCGTTATATACTTACTAAATAAGCATTCGACTCAACTAGCTCGTAGTTATCTCTCAGCTTTCTGGGAAGGTGGCAAACTGCCTGTAGGTCTGACTTAATAATGGTTTGGGGCAATGTTATCTTGAAAAAAATACTATTTGCATTTAGTCTTAGTATTCAGAATATTAAGGAAGAAATAGGTCATTCAGGCCACTTAATGGCCAGTCAGTATCTTAAGAGCCCATCCTCAAACCCTAATTTTTCCTGAAGGTATGTTTCTCTGAAGCTTGTCCCAAAAAGGTTTTCCCTTATTTGTAACCCCTCCAGGTTAAATAGTAAATAGTGCTAGTTTAATCATGCAGTGAAATTAAACAATGAATCAGACTGTAGCGTTTATAGTAGGATGTATTCTAACAGGGGTTTTAATTGTCCTGTTGTTTACAGGTTGGATTGTATTTGGCAAGTCATCTCCCAATGAGCAGATGAAATTGCAAATACCGTCCTCTTTACCAGCAGTAACATTTTCTTCTCCTCCAAAAGTTTCTCCTTCTCCCCTAGTAACTGCCTTACCTCAACCATTACCACTACCACTACCACCACCACCTATTGCAGTTCCTTCTACTCCTGACTTTAAGGATTATAAATTGGAACAAGAAATTAGAAATCAATCTGAACAACAACGTTCAGCTTACGATCAACTAAAAACTCAATTACAACAACAATTACTGGATACACAACAGTTGAAAACTCAGTTAGAACAGCAGTGGGGAGAAATACAGCAGCTCAGACTTCAGCAAGATCAACTAAGGCTCGAAAATGACCGACTATTGCTTCAAGTGCAACAGCAAGAACGTTTAATTTCTGGGTTAAGTCTACAGCAAGGTATAGATAATTATAATAAAAGATCATCAAATAGTTCTGCAAGTTATTCAGACAAAGGTTTACTATGGTTCATTGCAGGAATAATCCTAGCTCTTTTACTTGTAGGTGGTGGGATTATTTTAATTGGTATGATTGTTTTATTTGCCCAACCTCAACGTCGACCTTCTTACAATAATAAGACTACGACTCAACATATTAATGTTCCTTGGGAGTACACAATTTATGACCAGGAGCCTGCTAAATTTTTACCTCCTTATATTGATAGAAATAGGCGGATGAAATAATTAAATAAATTTATAATCATTTGATTAGTTAGAAATTAGGAAAAGCCTTACACACATGAATATAATTGTTGATAAATTAATCTGGATAGAAAGGAATTAAATCTAAGCTAATACTCGTTTAAACTGCGTATTAGTAAGCTATAATAGGGATTTAGAAGGTTTTTTTCAAGGGAGGCATACAACAATTAAGTTGTGTAAATGCACAAAAGCTTACCAAAACAAAAATATATAGCAATTTGTGTATTGGTTGTGGCAAAATTATATACTGAAAAAGTTTAGAAAAATTGAATATTTGACCATCAGCAAAAAACTTAAATAGCCACTTAACTATGCCACTTAACTATTTTTAAATAATTGCAAAGATGATCGAACTGTCTGATAAAATTTTCGACTTGTAACCATCTTTTGTATGATTGATAAAATCATCTAGTTTGTCTATAAATATCCATTTTCTGTATTTTGAATGGAGATGTTATTATTACTATTATATCTATTACTATCTATTTAGAATTGCTATAGACACGATTATTTGTCAACTCCAGCACCTAAATAGTTAC
>JAKQYG010000589.1 GCA_023356515.1 Trichodesmium sp. MAG_R04
ATAAGCAATTACTATTCGTAAATTTTTCCAAATTTTGACATTATTACTTTCTTCATACCAATGTCTTAACATCCCACAAAAATCTTTAGTTATTTCTGGATATTGGAAAATTTCATCCACTTCATCTAATATTAAAACAAAATTTTTCTGTAGATTCAGCAATAGTGCTTTTAAATCCTTAGTACAAGAAATTTTAGCATTATTATCATCCCAATTAGGTCTTTTTGAAACATCTGGGAACCGACTGTTAAGATTTTTATTAAATGCTTTAATAAAATTATTAATATTGGTAATATTTGGGGGTTCAATCAAAAGATCGAATCTCAAATAATGAGAAATATAATTATTTTCATTTGCTTTAGCTTGTATCTGGTTAATCAGAGAACTTTTACCCATTTTTTTTGGTGCTTTTATTCTGATTAAAGAACCTGGTTTTTCTATAGCTTCGTAACATTGAGATTCAACAGAACGACGTGGGAGATGATAACGTTCTATATAAAAAGGGGAGTCTGGTTCTTCAGGTTTATCTGGCATTAAAATTGGATAAGAAGCATAAGATTTAATTAGTTGTTGATCAACCATATCAGGTTTATATTGGCTAAATATCTTAACTAAGTATTCTGTTGCTTTACAATTCTGATTAGATTGTAAATAGTTAAATTTCTTAGTGATCGCTTTTAATTTGTGACTAACATTTGTCTCCACACACTTGATGGCCTTAGCAATTTCTTTACGTTGCTTATTAGCCAAGAATAACTTTAGTATTTTTTCCTCATCCTCTGTTAATTGAGAGGAATAAATATATTCAAATATTTCTTTATTCATAACTTTTTTATTTGCAAGTTTAGCACATACGTTTTACCTATTTATAATATTTATAGTTTTTGATAAAAACAATAATCAGGATCATAAACCCGGTTTCTTCTTTAGGTGCGTAAGTTAAATTTAAGTTATTATACTAGCTTAAAATCCTATTATAGCAATCCTATCTCAATAATAAAAGAAATTGGGTTTTTAGGGTAGGCTGCCCTTCACGCTAAATGCAAAGTTGCTATTTTAGCAGTATTTAGTTTAACCCACATTCTGCAACCGCCGACGTCAAAATGTAGTATATTAAACTAGCGATTAAAAGCTATGTCTGATAATGACTATGAAGCTTGCAAGTAAAAATACATATTGCAAAATTATTAAGAATTATTATTAATAATAGGGGCTGTAATCCACCTTCTTGGTTGAAAATGCCCTTGTAGTATATTTGTGGTGCGGAATAGGTGAAAATATAATTCACCTATTCCGTCCCCTTACACTAAAGGTGAGACTTTATTTCACTTTTGAGCTATTCACAAAAAGCTGAATTATCATGAAATCATTAAGTTTTTTAATTCAACTAGCAAGGACAAAATTATGCTTAAAGTTGGCGATCGCTATATTAACTGCTTACTCAAACAAATAAGATTATCTGCTATTGCAGATAAGGAGGATAGGTTAGTTAAGAAAATTATTTAAGATACTGTGGAGGAGTTAAGCAGAGTTACAAAAATTCTGATATCTACCTTCTTTCGGGCCCACGAAACTTTTAAAGTAGTTATTATTTCAAATATCTCGAATAGTATAATTCATTTTCGCGGTTGTTTTGAAGATTCTATAGAAGCGATCGCTACTACTACTCAAGATACCAATAGAAAAAAATAGCAATTCGCGACTTTAAGTCAAACCAAAATATCGACTCTAGTCTGGGAAGGGAACATTAACTTTCAATACTAAGTCTACAAAAAACCAAAGTTTTCAACAAACAATTATAAGCCTATGTTGTACAATCACTCAAACTTGGAAGCTACAATGAATGAGTCAAGTTTACAGGGCAACTGCTTGACATCTTTTCAGCGTAAACTCCTAGAAAAAAATCTAGATGATAAGTTGACCAGGCAATATCGCCAGAGAATAGAAATCATGCTC
>JAKQYG010000059.1 GCA_023356515.1 Trichodesmium sp. MAG_R04
GGTTGGTCAGAAAGACTTTATCCTTTTCTAAAAAGCTTATTACCATCTAGGAGCTATTTGGTATTTCATTAATCATTATAATGAAGCGATCGCTTCACTGTAATTTTATCACTACATATAAAGGACTACCCAATGTCTAATCGCTTCGACGTAAAATTATTGTAGACCAAGCATTATAGTCTAATTTAGCCAGTTAAGTTGTGTAAGTCCCACTATGAAAAATAACAAGAATGGTTGGCAGAGTTTGGGAACATAGAGGTAAGTTTAGAAACTCTGGAAGCCACTACCCGCAGGGTAGCCAAAGAGGATTTATTAACTTCCAGATTTTCTGCACAGGAGCATTTCAGTGCAATATTCCTAACCAATATTGTGTGTATCATATTTTATCCCCATTCCTAAAAAAGAGAATATTTAACTTTCCAAATTTAAACCAACTATTATGGGATCGTGGTCAGAAGTACGGAAAGGATCTTCACCATTAAATATATGGGGACTACGACCAAAGTCTAGGTTGTAATCAAAAGCATCAGGTTCGTCAGCATTAATGTGCCACTCTGTCACTCCTGTAACTTGAGAAGTCAAGCTAGAATTAGCCAAAGCATAGTCCAAGGTTCCTGCTTGCCCATCAAATACGAAGGAATAAGCGTCTGGTCCGATCAACTCAGTAGCGAGATTAGTATATCCCGCTGCTTCTATTCCTGTAATTGGGTCTTCTTGAGCATAAGCATTCAAGTCACCAACAATTAAGAAATCATCATCTCCACTTCCTGTGGGGTCCGTTGCTAACCAATTTGTTAAGGCGATCGCTGCATCTGTACGCACAGCATTCCAGAAACCTTGACCGTCTTCTTGGTCTAAGTTAGAGTCACTGGTATCCCCTGGTATCCCAGAACTTCTCTTAGATTTGAAGTGGTTGACAGCAATAGTGAATTGTGCCCCTGTTTCTTTTTCTTCAAAAGTTTGAGCTAAAGCAGGACGGTTGCGATCATCTCTAAAATTAGAATCTACAGAACTATCGAGAATGGCAAAGTTATTTACTGGAGTAACTTCAGTTGGTTTGTAAATAATGCCAACTTTAATAGCATCGCCACCAATAAAACCAGTAGGAATATAGTCGTAAACTTCCTTATCTAATTTTGTATTAACAGCATCCACTAAGTTTTTTAGTATGACATCCTCACCATTGATAATATCAGTATTCTCAAGCTCAACTAATCCAAAGATGTCCGCATTAATATCAGTAATTGCAGTAACCAGTTTTTCCTGTTGACGTTCAAATTCTGTTTGGTTGTCTGCTCCTCTGGGAAGGAGGTTGTTGGGACCGCTAGTATTACCATCTTCATCTAAGGTTGTAAAATAGTTGAGAACATTGAGACTCGCAACTTTGAGGCGACCGCCTACATCTTCAGGAGTTTCTGGACGCACATTCTCTTCCACAAAATTAGGTATTTCTGTTGGCATAATACGGAATGTTTCGTCACCAAAACCACTACTACCGCGACTGAAACGAACATTACCAGTTAAACCCGTAACTGTGTCTCCCATACGTAAAGTATTGTCAGAGTTAAGTCCGGGAGCAGGATAAATAATTGGGTCTGGGTTTTGAACTTTTAAACCATCATCAATGGTAATAGTCCGACTTGCAACATTTTCTAGGTGCGCTTCAAAACCAGAAACACTAGGAGCATTAACATTGGTGAATTGTTGCAGACGACCTCCCTCAGAAACTCGCAGTTCACCGAAACGGTCTAGGTTAAACGTTTCGATAACGGTCAAAGTTTCTGGAAAATTTACTAACATTCCTTCATATTGCTCAAGGTCAGCAATTAATTCACCATCAGAGCTAACTACCGTAGAAACACTTGGTAAGTCAACGTTTGTTGGAACAACTAAACCAGAACCGATAACCTCAATTTTCCCAGCTTTAATTTGAGTTTCGTCGAAAAATTCATTAACAATACCTGTTACCTGAACTTTGTCCCCAACATTAACATCTGCTATTAAAGAATACTCAAATACAAATATACCGTCAGAAGTAGTTAAGTCCCCGTCTCCAGTTTCATCCTGCATATAAAATCCACGCAAATTACGAGTGTGATCAGCATCACCATTTTGGAAATCTCCTGTGACAATACCTGTGGTAGTAACCACTTTATATTTTAAGGTAGAGGTGTGACCTGCGCCTTGAATATTATAGATAGAAGCTAAAGTTGGTTCTTCATTGCCACTATCATCAACACTAGGATTGATAGTGCCAAAAGTATCAGTACCAATAGTGGGATCAGTATCAAAAATTACTGGAGTTACGTTGTTTCTATTCACATCAAAAACTTGCGAGTTGTCTGGATCATTAATAGCATAAAGGCTTCCTACACTACCATCCCGGAAGATTAGTCTGGGTTCATCACCGGTAAAGGTAAAGTCTGTTCCACCCAGGTTTGCCCCATATAATAATGCTTGATCACCTGTATGATCAGGTACGCCAATCGCATCAAATACTGTACCAAAAATTAAGGGATTATCTACCTCTCCGTCCTCGTTCGGATCAACTCTATCTCCAATATTTCCTGTGAAATCAGAGGAAAACACCACGGTAAATGAAGGGTTTTCCAAATCAGGAACATCAACAGTCAATAAACCATTACTATCGAAGGTTCCTGAAACCGCTGCAGCTCTGTCAATAGTACCACCTGGAAGGTCACTTTCAATACTGACTATCCACCCCTCAAAGGAATCTCCTGAAGTTCCACTCAGTTCAAAGGTTGTCTGAGCAGGATCCATTCCTGTTGGGTTAGGTCGGAATTCACTGATTAAAGGGGTTATTACTCCACCACTACCACTAAGTTTGAAAGGCTTTGTTGTCATTGTTTGTCTGGTGCTATTACTTCCAGACCAATTAGAATTCTTACTGATCGCTGCTAGTAATTCTGCTTGAGTACCAGAAGTAATACCTGTATAAATAGCGTTGTCAATTTCCTTTAAAGCTATTGCTGTTTCGCCATTAACTAAACCTGTGGGCAAGGCAGAATTATTGGAACTGGTGGAGTCAGACTGCCATACTCCTGGATTGCCTTCACTATTGAGGGCATAAAGAAAGGTTGGGTTGCTACTATCTCCTTGGTAAGCGATAATTTGGTCCCCACTGGTTGAGAATAAAATACTGCTGATAGTAGGATTAATTATTGTTCCGGCAGCAATATCTGTGGGTGCTACCCAAGTAAAAGTGCCTTCAGTAGTTCTGAAGGTACCAGCAGTTTGCCAACCATTATCGGTAAAATTAATTTCTGTGTTTTCACCAATATCTACTAATGGTGTAAATGCAAATTCGTCAGGGTTGTCAAAATTAAAGCCCACAATGGCTATATCACCTGGAAATAATGTTGTTGTAGCCATTTCTATCTCCTGATTTATTCTGCTGCCTACCTTTCAATATTTACATTCTAACAGATTATGGATAATTGAAAGAAAAGTATGGGAGGGAAGCTTCTTATACTTTTTTATTGCTCAATCCCAAGCCTTCTTTTACCAATAAAATCAATATATGAATGATTTTAATGTGTATTTCTTGGATACGATCGGCATAACCAAAGTGCGGCACCCGAATTTCTACATCTACTTTATTGGCCATAAACCCTCGATCTTTACCTGTTAGGCCTATAGTTTTCAATTTTAGCCAACAAATTAATTGATAGAACCCACATTCGGCACTTCTTAACATTAAATTGATAAGTTTTATTAATCTATCGCCCCGAATGCTATCCCTGAAAGCCTTATAGCTATGGGCATCGATTTTCACTGTTATAAAGAATTGTAACTAATTTTTTATGAGAAAATTAGTTATTTATATTGAGTTCTAAAATGAAGGTTGTTCGTATAAGTCTCTTGGAAAATGTAAATATACATAAAGATATATGAAGATCTAATGTGATACAAATAAAATCTAAACTGAGTCACAAAAAATTACAAATGAAAATCTTATTAATAGGTATTAACGGACAACTAGGAAGTCAACTACAACCCCTGCTCGTAAAAGTAGGAGAAGTAACGGCAGTAGGGCGAAACAACTTAGACTTAGCAGACCCCAATGCTATCTCCACACTTATAGACCAAGTTAAACCAGAACTAATTATCAATGCCGCAGCTTATACAGCGGTTGACAAATCTGAAAAGGAACCAGAATTAGCTCATGCTGTAAATAGTATTGCTCCTGGAATTATGGCAAAAGAGGCAAAAAAGTTGGGAGCAACCTTAATACACATTTCCACCGACTATGTTTTTGATGGTAGTCAAAGTACGCCCTATATAGAAACCGACCCAACAAACCCCCTTGGCATTTATGGCCAATCTAAATTAGCTGGAGAAGAGGCAATTCGAGAAACAGAAGCTGATCATATTATCATCAGAACAGCTTGGGTCTATGGAGCTTATGGAAAAGGTAACTTTGTCAAAACCATGTTACGAGTGGGTAAGGATAGAGAAGAATTGAGGGTCGTATATGATCAAGTTGGTTGTCCAACTTGGACAGGAGATTTAGCAGAGGCGATCGCTCAAATTATTCCTCACCTCAATTCAGAAACCTATGGAACTTATCACTATACAAATAGTGGGGCAATTAGTTGGTATGATTTTGCCATTGCCATTTTTGAAGAAGGGAGACAACTGGGTTTTCCTTTGCAAGTTAAACAGGTAGTCCCAATAACTACTGCCGAATATCCAACTCCGGCAAAACGACCTGCTTTTTCGGTTTTGAATAGTGGGAAAATATCAAAAGTTTTGGGGACTTATTGTCCTTATTGGAGATATAGTTTAAAACAAATGTTAAAACAGTTGGCTGCTTTGAGCAGTATGTACTAAGCAAAAACTATAACGTTATAGTTTTTGCATTTGACACCCATGGGTGGGTTGACATCCTCCCCGGCCTAAAGGCACTGGGTAACAACCGAGCCGTAGCTCCGATGCGGGTTGACGTTTCACAGGCTGCCGCTACTTTGGCAGTAGTCTTACACTTGCCGACCCGTCCGTTTGAAGTCTCGGTAAGCCCACCCGCGACTAATATCTTTCTTGTGAACTAAAAAGCGTCATAACATAACCTGTGAAAAAAAATCAACTAAAAAGTCGCCCGCTTATGGGCGAGGCTTTAAACCCAATTTTTCGGTAAGTATTGAAAAACTTACTCGTTAATAGCCATAGTCTTTTATTACACCATATTTAGAGTCAATAAATCTCTCAATGAATTCCACTATTACTCCCTCTCCTTGGATAAAAATATTTCAACCAATTTCTCAACCAACCCTACGTTTATTCTGTTTTCACCCTTCTGCTGCCGGTGCTTCCTTATTTCGCCTCTGGGGAAAATACTTGCCTTCTAATATACAAGTATGTGCCATACAACTTCCCGGAAGAGAAACTCGAATTAAAGAACCCCTAATTACAGAATGGAAGGATCTCTTACCTTCATTGCTTCAAGCATTTAAACCCCTAATTCTAGAATACCCCTTTGTATTTTTCGGGCATAGTCTCGGTGCATTAATAAGTTTTGAAGTAGTTCGTAAACTACGCAAGGAAAAACTCCCTATCCCTCAATATATATTTCTCTCTGGCCGTCGCCCTCCTCATATTCCTATTGATAACCTACGTCATCAAGCATCTAACCCGATTTTAATTTCGACATTGCGTGAATACGGTGGTACTCCTGAAGCAGTCTTGCAAAACCAAGAGCTAATGGAATTGTTTCTACCTGTTTTGCGAGCTGACTTTACACTCAATGAAAAATATATGTATTTTCTTGAAGCACCATTAGAATCTCCTATTATTGCATTTAGAGGTAGAAATGATGCAGAATTTAGCTTACAACAGTTATCTGAATGGGAACAGCATACCATTAGTAACTTTGCCTTACATGATTTTCCGGGTGGCCATATGTATTTTAAAGAAGAACCAAAAGCTTTAATTGAGAAAATCTTGAACTACTTGCCATGAGGGTATTGGGTACATCGCAAGTAACTGAAGTCACGAGGGAATATCTCAACTATCAACTTACGCCTACACATTGCTTTTATACCAAATACCGAAAAATTTGCAACTTGTTCAAAACAAAATTCACAAAGAATGGGGGAGAAAAGTCAGCAAAGAAAATATAAAACAGTAATGTAGATAGGCCTTAAAATTTTGCGCTACCCTATGTAACAAACTAGACCTTAAAGTCCTAAAATTTTGTACCTCCAAGACTTCAAAGTTACTGTAAATATGATTATAATACTTTTGTTTACTGAAAATCACCAAGTTTTCAAATATTTTAAATGAAAATTCCAAATTACTTAAAATTTACCATAATACTTATTTTTATCCTATCAACTATCTTGAGTTTTTCCTCCTCAAGTATGGCTGATGAGCTCCCTTTAAGACAGAGATGGAGTCCTTCAATTTTTGGAAGAAATGATGAAGTAGGTTCAGTTAATTGGATTAATAATAAAAAAGTTTTAGAATCCCTGAAATTAGTTAAAAAAGGTAAAATAGCTACCCTTGGCAAAGTTTATCAAAGTGATGCTCCGGTATATAGCCAACGTAATTGGAAATTAATAATTCCCGGTCTACCAACCTATAAATCCTCCGGAGAAAATGACATAATTGCTAATGATGAATATGTGATGGCTGAGTTAGGTCAAGTTGGGACTCAATTTGATGGTTTAGGTCATATTGGCGTCAATACTTCTCAAGGAAATTATTTTTATAATGGTAACTTTTTAGAAGACTTTGGAACACCCTACGGATTAAATAAATTAGGAGTAGAAAAGATTGGAGAGTTAGGATATGTGACCAGGGGAGTATTATTAGATATTGCTGGTTATCGAAGAGTTAAAAGTTTACCAGTTCCTCAAGGCAAGAGTAAAAATGACCCAGGAATTATTACAATTAACGATATTAAAGGAGCAATAAAAAAACAAAAAATAGCTCGAATAAAACAAGGAGATGTAGTTATTTTCTACACAGGTCATGGTAATTATTGGGGAAAAGACTGGGATAGCCTGAGTCTCGAACAAAAAGCCAAAAATAGTCAAATATTTAATTCTGGAGAGCCTGGACCTGGTATTACTAGCTGTCGTTATTTATCTAAATTAAAAATAGCGATGGTAGGGTCAGATACTTGGGGAACTGAAGCTATTCCTGGTGAATACCCAAATCGACCTTTTGACTGTCATATAGAATGGATGGTTAAACACGGTATTACTAATATTGAGAACTTGGATGTTAGTCAATTAATAGAAGATAAAGTTTACGAATTTATGTTTGTTTTTGCACCACTCAAAATGAAAGGTGCAACAGGTTCTCCAGGTAATCCTATTGCTATTTATTAGTAGATGCTGAGAAATATTCTGTGTCTTTCAATTATCAGCATTCAGTCTATAGGTATTACTTTTCGAGGGAGTAAAAACATCCCTCGACTGAGGAGAATTAAAATTTTACTCTCAAAGATGAGGTTGACTTGCTAATAGCTGAATACTTACTTTTTATACCAAGCATTATAAATGTTTGGATAAATGCTAAGGAAGTTGTATGCAACTTCCCTAAACCTGAAGGAAGAAGTAAGGCCGAAGTTAGAGTAAATACAAAAAAGGAAAAAATCATAGAGATAGCTATCTAAAATGAATTGGAGCAGCTTTTTTTAAGCATCTCTGATTGAGGATTAGCTAGTGAAGTGCATTCTTTTTTGAAAGTGATATTATAAGTAGCATAGCAAAGATTAACGTATTTAAAATTAATCTGTATATCCGTGGGACAATTACTGTCTTGTATTCCCGTTTATGTTAGCAAAAAAAAAGTCAGAAGTTACTTTTCTAATTTTTACCGTTATCACAATTTTACTGCCTGCTTTTTATATCCTTTTTATGATATCAAAGGCGGGAGAGTTACTAAATTTCGATTATTGGTGGATGATTAAAAATATCTATTCTATAGATGGTTTTTCCACTAATATTTTTGACTGGATATTTCGAGCAAATGAACATTTTGTCTTAATTCCTGCCATGATTTATGCCCTGAATATTATTGTTACTAAAGGTTCCAATATTGGGTTGTGTCTGGCTACATTTTTCCTGGCTTGTGTTCAGGGAATTTTGTTAATTGCATTAGTACCTAATACTCTCAAAAAATATCGGACGATATTTGTATTATTAATTTTATTTACATCAGTTTTTAACTTTACCCCTGCTGCTGCTCATAACTGGATGCGCGGATATAGTGGAGTACATTGGGTAATTGCTAATTTATTTGTTATTGCTTCAATCTTTTGTGTAAAAAAATTACTAGAATCTCAACAAAATAGATTTGCTATTGCCAGTATAATCTTAGGAATTTTAGGATGTATTAGTTATAGTACCGCTCTAGGAGTTTGGCCGATATTATGTGCAGTTGCTATTCTATATAAATTGCCAAAAAAATTTACTATCTCTTATCTATTTTTCTCTGTTTTAGTAATAGGTACTTATTTTATCACCTACACAACACCGTCTCATCATCCCTCATTATCTAAACTAAATTTTATTAATATAGTTGCCTACATTCCTGTTTATCTAGGAGCAATTTTTACTCATAATATTCCTGTAGCTTCGATAATAGGTTGGGTAGGATTAGTTTTAGCAGGAATATTTGTAATTTATTGGTTATTTATAATTTATCCTCAAGATTGGTTACCCTGGTTATCAATAATAATTTATACTTTTGGTACTGCTTTAATGGCTGCTGTTAGTCGTTCTGGCTTTGGAATAGAACAAGCGATCGCTTCTCGTTATGCAACTCTACCTTCCCTATTCTGGTTAAGTCTAATTATTCTAATTTTTTTATGGTTACAACAACAGCAACCTATCCCAAGAAAACAATGGTATTTTGTTATGCCATTAGTGGCAGTTTTGACTATTTTAATTATATTAATGTATCGAGTAGGTACGGAAACTTTTAGAGAAATTGCTCATCGTGCCACTTTTCAACCTTTAGTAGCATTATCTTTACAACTAGGAATTTCCGATCCGACTTTAATTAAAGAAAAAGTTGGTAACCGACCTGCTGCTTTTTTAGGGTTAACAGATGCTTTAAAAGCTGATGGTTTAGTGCCTTTTAATCGAGATATAAAACAGGATAATTTTTGCGCTAACTTAGGTGATAAAATTAACTCTAATTTATTAACTGGAAAGCTCCCAGAAAATTTGCAGGGATATTTTGATAATGTGACTAAATTTTCTCCAACTACAGCTAGAGTAAATGGATGGGTTAGTCAAGTTAAAACTCAATTTCCTCCAAAGGGGGAAGTCAAAAGTCAAGAGAATATTCAGATTAAATGTATTGCTATTTTGAACCAAGAAAATGTCGTAAAAGGTTTTGGAATGTTTGGTTTTCCTCGTGCTGATGTAGCAGAATTATTAGGAGTAAAATATGAATTTTCAGGTTGGAAAGGATATGTTAAAGTTAAAAGTCAACCTTTGTCTTACACCACCCAAAAAGGGAAGTCAATCTTATCCTTGGGAGGAAATCAAGAAAATCTTCAAATCTCACCTAATGAGATTTTAACAGCTTATGTTAAGTTGAAAAATCGTCAAGATTGGATAGCTTTAACAAATAAACATAGTTTTGATAATTAGAGTTGAACATTGAATAGTACATACCTCAGTTTTGTGATTCCAGTTTATAACGAAGAAGCCACTATCAAACCCTTGTTTGATAGAATTTTGGATGTAATGAATTTAGAGGAAATTGATAGTTATGAAATAATTTTTGTCGATGATGGTAGTAGCGATCGCTCTTGGATAGAAATTAATGAATTAATCAAAAAACATCCTTATAAAATCAAAGGAATTAGATTAAGAAGAAACTTTGGTAAATCTTCGGCCTTATCTGCTGGATTTAAAAAAGCTAGAGGAAATATTATCTTTACTTTAGACGCAGACTTACAAGACGATCCGGCGGAAATACCTAAATTTTTGGACAAGTTAGAGTCAGGATATGATTTAGTTTCTGGATGGCGAAAACGTCGTAATGACCGTCTTGTTAAAACATTATCATCGAAATTATTTAATGGAGTTACATCGATTTTAACAGGAGTAAAATTACATGACTTTAACTGTGGTTTAAAAGCTTATAAAAAAGAAGTATTAGACTGTATAAAAGTCTATGGAGAATTACATCGTTATATTCCAGTATTAGCTCATAGTTTAGGATTTAAAATTACTGAAGTAGCTGTAGAACATCATCGCCGTAAACAGGGCAAATCTAAGTATGGTTTAGAACGTTATACTCGTGGATTTATTGATTTGTTAACGGTTTTAGCAACTACTTATTATTTACGTAAACCAGGTCATTTGTTTGGTAGTTTAGGACTATTATTTGGTGTTATAGGAGTGACATCTTTAGGATATTTAATTGTACTTTGGTTGATGGAGATTCGACCTATAGGTACTCGTCCTTTATTTTTATTTGGAATTTTGTGTATTATTTTGTCTGTACAGTTAATATCTTTAGGAATTTTGGCAGAATTAATTACTACAAATGTAGATGATAATTATGTGGATAAACAAATTTGTGAAGTTATCGAAGAAGAATAGGTGTTAGGTGGTAGATTTTAATGATGCTACCAAGTAGGTTGGGTTCAGGAGCTAAACCTAAGAAATATTAATACCCAACCTGAAACCTAAAACCTTCCACCTACAAGGTTTTTAGCCGTCTCTTAACCCCTTCAGGTAAGAAACCTGGTTTCTTGTTTTATTTGGGTGCATAATTCCTGATGATATTACTTAACGATGCCAGAGTGACCTTCTATAGAACCCACTGGTTCAAATTTTCCACCCAGATATTTTGCTAAAAATTTCTCAGCGATCGCGTAAAAATGTAAACGATTTTCTGGACGTGCAAAACCATGACCTTCATCTTTATATAACACATATTCTACAGGCTTACCAGCATCTTCCATAGCCTTAACAATTTGTTCGCTTTCTGACTCCTTTACCCTTGGGTCATTAGCTCCTTGACCAATTAATAAAGGTTTCTGAATTTTATCCACAAAAAACAGAGGCGATCGCGACTCCAAAAATTCTGGTTCTGTTTCCAAATTTCCTACACGATGGAAAAATTGTTTCTTCAGCGGTTCCCAATAAGGAGGAAGAGTTTGCATCAAAGTAATTAAATTACTAGGTCCGACAATATCGACACCAGCAGCAAAAACTTCCGGGGTAAAAGTTAATCCCACTAATGTTGCATAACCACCATAAGAACCACCCATGATAGCAATTTTATCCTTGTTGGCGATACCCTTTTCAACTAACCAGTTAACTCCATCAATTAGATCATCGTGCATTTTCATTCCCCATTCCCGGTTGCCAGCATTGAGAAAATCTTTACCATAACCAGTTGAACCCCGGAAATTAACTTGCAACACTACATAACCCCGGTTAGCTAACCATTGAGCTTGCGGTCTATAACCCCAAGTATCCCGTGCCCAAGGTCCCCCATGTACTAAAAGCACTGCTGAAGTTGGAGTAGAAACCCCCACAGGTTTAGTCAAGTACCCATGAATAGTTAAACCATCCCTAGCATTATAGGAAACAGGTTCCATAGGAGCTAATTTTAAACCTTCTAGTTGTGTTTGGTTCGTAAACAAAAACGTTGTAGTTTTAGTAGTGCGGTCGTAGACATAATAATAAACTGGTCCATCATCAGTGAAATAAGCTACTAACCAGTTGAGATCGTTGAGAGTACGGTATACGATACGAAACTCCCCTTTGTGAGCTGCTTTAAGAAATTTAAAATCTGCAGCAACACGATCGTCTAAAATTTGCCATTCTAGTTTATCTTTGTAGAAACCCACTGCTTCAATAGTACGAGTAGTAGGATGAGTTATGATGCCACTAATATCATATTGTGAGTCTTCAGCAACTACATTTTCTTGGCGAGTAGATAGGTTCAGAGCAAGTAGACGTTGAGCATTAGCATCGTGGTTACCTGATATATAGAGAATTTTCCCATCATCGGAGAAAAGAACAGGACCACCTTCTTCATTAGGTCCCCAGTGACGCATAGTTTCCCATGATTTTTCTTTACTTTCCCGGTAAAATAAATCTGAACCTCCATCTCCAGAGCTGGCGATCGCTGCCCGGACTTGAAATTGAGCATCAGCAGTCCAACCAATAATATTACCTGGGTTATGGGTATCAAATTCTACTCCACCATTATTAAGGTTGATGCGGTAAACGTCAAAACTTTGGGGGTTTTTGAGATTCATGCCCACCAATATTTGGTCAGGAAAATTATGATCTAAATCTACTACTTGCGCTTTAACTCCTTGAAATGGGGTCAAGTCGCGGACTATGTTTGATTGAATATTCACTTGATAAAGATGAAAGTTTTCATCACCATCAGCATCTTGGAGGTATATCAGTTGGTCTTGGTTGTAAGTCCAAAGATAGATTCGAATACCTCGTTTTTTGTCAGCGGTAACTTGGCGATCGTCTTCTTGGCCCACAGTTCGTACCCATACTTGCAAAACGTTTTTCTCATCTGGGGCGATGTAGGCAAGATATTTACCATCGGGGGAAAGTTTGGGGTTAGTACGTTCGGGGTTACCAAATATAATGTCACGGGAAATAAGAGGTGGTAATTGGGTTGTAATTTTTTCTGTGGTTGTTGTGGTCATTTCAGTTATAAGTTATAAGTTATCAACGCTTCCGAAAGTTTATTTCTAAGGACTTACGCAGTACCGCTATATACAGTGTCTTATCCGTAACTATTTACAACTTTCACACTACATTTGGGGCCTTTGCGTAAGTCCTGTTTCTGCATAGACAGATTTTAGGAGCAAATAGCCGTTACTAGCCCTTGGGCCTGACACATCCTTATTTAATAAATTGATAATTGGTATTAAATAGATTGTACCTTTATAGCTTACTTTACATTTTGTAATATTTCCCTACAATAGATGTAGTGTAAACCTACCTTGATTTTTATGTTATTAGAAGCTAGACAACGTACAAAGCTAGATGATTCTGACGATAATTTATTTTATTCTTTTCCTAGGTTTGTCACCCATCTGGATGAAGGGTTTATTGACAAGTTGACTAATCTATATCGCGATCGCCTCCAACCTAATACTCGAATTTTTGATATGATGAGTAGCTGGATTTCTCATTTACCAGAAGAAGTAGAATTTGCTCATGTTGAAGGACATGGTATGAATGAAGAAGAGTTAGCAAAAAATCGTCTATTAAATCATTACTTTGTTCAGAATTTTAATCAGAATTTAAAAATACCTTTACCAGACAAAGATTTTGATGCTGTGCTGAACTGTGCTTCGATTCAATATTTGCAATATCCTGATGCCATATTTTATGAAATTCATCGTATTCTTAAACCAGGTGGCATAGCAATTATTAGTTTTTCTAATCGGATGTTTTATCAGAAAGCGATCGC
>JAKQYG010000590.1 GCA_023356515.1 Trichodesmium sp. MAG_R04
TATTAGCGATCGCTTTGGTTCGTTATATTTACTCTCTGGTGTTTGCCCAAAACCTAACTATTGTTGCTGGAATAACTGACATTAATATAGCAAAAGAATGGATGGTTATTTTAACAGGATTAATTGCTATAGTAGGTCATACTAAATCCATTTGGATTGGTTTTAAGGGTGGCAAGTCTGTTGCCTCTAGTCTGGGTATTTTGTTAGCAATGTCTTGGGTTGTTGGTTTAGGAACACTTTCTGTGTTTATTGTTGTTCTAATTATTAGTCGTATTGTTTCTTTGAGTTCTATTCTCGCTGCTATTACTGTTTTTGGTTTAATGTTTTTGACAGGTCAATCACTTCCTTATAAGATATTTGCTATTGCAGGTGGTATATATGTGATTTGGCGTCACAGCAGCAATATTGAGCGACTCTTAGCTGGCAAAGAACCTCAAATTGGGCAAAATCTATCAACAAAACTAGAGATTCGTGAGTAGAAAGTACAAATACCAAAAAGAACTATGGAAATTTTTCTTTTATCTGAATAAGAATTGTCCCTTAACTTTTCTCTCATAGTCAGCCCAAAATCCTAACTTTTTGGCTTACAGTAATTTTCATCTAGGTAGACCACAGTAGGTACGTTCACATTTTTGTTATGCAACGTCCCTACAGGGTTTTGGTTATAGCGATGTAGTTCATCAATTTGAAAAGCGCTGTAAACCAGTCAAATCAGGCTAAAGCCTTTACTATAAAAATCATGTAGTGCGTGCATCTTGTCTGAGTGGGTGTATCTAAATAACAAGGTCAAGGGCTGTATTAACTTTCATAAATTTCTAAAGGTAATTGATCTGGATCTGGAAAAAAAGTAAAACGCTTACCAGTTATCTCGTCAATTCTAATATTTTCTACTTCTATACCGTGAGATTTTAAATAATCAACAGACTCATCAATATTGTCTACTTCTAATGCTAAATGTCTTAGACCACAAGCTTCTGGTCGAGTTAATCTTTTTGGTGAGTCAGGAAATGAAAATAACTCTATCTGATTACTATTACCCATACATAAATCTAACTTATAAGAATTGCGCGTCTTTCTCCAAGTTTCTTGAATAATTTTAAATCTTAAAATATTGACATAAAAATGCTTTGATTTTTCATAATCAGAGCAGATAATTGCAACATGATGAATTTTTTTTATTTTCATATTATATTAACTAAAGTATTAAGTTCCCCACTTATAAGAACACCTTATTGACATTCTGTAGCAAGCAAGATATAGATATCAATACCTTTACTTTATATCATATCCGGATTATTAGTGATCAAAAAGTTTTTATGTGTAGTAGGGCTTTAGCTAGACTAAGAACTTTATTATAACAGGACTTACGCTGTGCCGCTATATATGGTGGATAAATTCGTCTTTTTCCAAACATTACCACTACAATTAGTGTCGTTGCGTAAGTCCTGTATAATTATTTAACCGGACATGATATTATTTCGTCTAATTTAGGAGTTATTTATGAAACAGCAACTATTAAGGTTAATATTTTCCCTGGGATTAAGCATATTATCACCTATTTTTAATCCTATCCCTGCTATTTCTGCCGAGCAAATCATAATTGCTGTTCCTGATATTAAAATCAAAGATCCGGTAGAACTTAATCTCAAATCTTTTCAAATTAAAATACCAGTAAAATCTCTGGAAAACTTTGCCAAAGAAGGTAAATATACAGATGAGTTTAATTTTTATTCGGAACTACTAAAAGAAGAAATAAAGGAACTAAAAATACTTTTAAAAAAGCAAAAAAAAGGAGTATCTGAACTTCTGCAAAAGCCTTTCAACTTAGATCCTAGTGTTGTAGAAACCTTTATGGAAGAACCAGCAGGAAAAGATATCCTAAAACGTTTAGGTGAAATTATTCAAACTGGAGAAAACGAAAATGGTAGTGAAGCTATCAAAAAATC
>JAKQYG010000591.1 GCA_023356515.1 Trichodesmium sp. MAG_R04
TAAATCTAACATTTTTCCAGGGGGAATAGCTTCAGCTTGGGGAGCTAACATTCCAGCAGCAGCATTTGTGGCAATTTGCTGAAAATCTCTGCTAATAACTGTTACTTTAGCTCCGCGTAATTTCAGTTCTATTGCTATTGATATACCGATAATACCGCCACCAATAATTAGGATATTGTTTGATTGATTCATAAGGGCACAACAGAGATTTTTGACACATATTCACTGATACTTTATACCAACAATTGTATGGATAATGATCAGGAAAATTTGAGAAGTAAATCAAAAGGGAAACACAGGGATTCCTGAAAATAATTCAGTGATACTTTTACGAATAATTGTATGGATAATTATCAGGATTCATAAATACTTTTTGAGCTCATAGATTGGTTTTATTTAAAGATAAACAACTATATTTTCATGTCTTGATTCTATTTTGCCATCCCAGATATTTTCAATAATTTTTATTAATATATATTTTATCAAAATAATTGGGTTGCGCCATTCCAATTTTCAAGGTGAAATGTTTATGTAGGAGTGCTTAAATCCTCGTTACACAAACAATTTTTTATTTCTGAATTCGTTAAAATTCAGGATTTTAGACAACCTCAGAACCTTTCCCCCAATGTTATATTTAGTTACCTTGATATCTCCTAAAACTTTCACTTCAAAGGATAAACATTTCTGAGAATTATGAGAATGGTGAGGCAAAGAAAGTCTAGCTTTTTCTCACTATTAAATTTTATAGATTTATCCTTCTATTTCTACAGCAAAAGTGACACAATCACCAATACTACGATAGTTAATAATTGAGGCATTGCCATTATAAATATCAACATTATTTTTCAGTAATACTTGAGGTCGATTTACACCAGAATCACAAGTTATAATTTTATTATGAGTCTGAATTTTAGTCATCAAAAATTATTATTATATTGGCCAAAACTGATTATATATCAATAGTGAAAAATTCACATAATAAAATAGGGCGGGCAAATAGTGATTCCTATATATTTATGGTAAACTTTTGAATGATAGAGTTTCAATTAAGTTGAATAAATCTTCTTACCTGTGACTATTTTTCCTTAAAAATAATTGGTATAATGTACCAGTATACTAGCTAACACCTAAAACCTACTATCAAACACTATGAAAAAAATTTGGATTTATGACACAACCCTGCGCGACGGTGCCCAACGAGAAGGATTATCCCTATCCTTGGAAGATAAGCTGCGCATTGCCCACAAACTAGACAGTTTAGGGATTCCATTTATTGAAGGGGGTTGGCCTGGTGCAAATCCTAAAGACGTACAATTTTTTTGGCAACTAAAAGAGCAACCCTTAGCTCAAGCAGAAGTGCTAGCATTTTGTTCTACCCGTCGTCCCGGAAAACAGGCAGCATTAGACCCTACTCTCCAACCTATTTTGTCTGCAGGTACAAAATGGGTGACAATTTTTGGCAAATCTTGGGACATGCACGTTACGGAAGGATTAAAAACTACTCTCGAAGAAAATTTAGCAATGATTTCAGATACAATTTCCTATCTATACAGCCAAGGTCGTCATGTTATTTACGATGCTGAACATTGGTTTGATGGTTACAAACATAACCCAAATTATGCTTTACAAACCTTAGCTGCTGCCAAAAATGCTGGGGCAGAATGGTTGGTTCTTTGTGACACTAACGGTGGGACCCTACCACATGAAGTTACTCAAATAGTGGCAGATGTTTCTCAAAGGTTACCTAATGCTAAGTTAGGTATTCATACTCATAATGATTCTGGCACTGCTGTGGCTAATGCCTTGTCTGGGGTGATGGAAGGAGTAGAGATGGTGCAGGGAACTATTAATGGTTATGGGGAGCGTTGTGGTAATGCTAATCTCTGTACTTTAATTCCTAATTTACAAATTAAGTTGGGTTATGATTGTAT
>JAKQYG010000592.1 GCA_023356515.1 Trichodesmium sp. MAG_R04
ATAAAACTTTTAGCTAAGGAATGAGAATTAAATAAATTCAAGAACTTTTTTAAAATAACTCATGATGATATGGAGTTTAGATAATTTACTTGTGTAGATAATACAATCCTTATTTCTAGCTAATTAAACTTATCCCAAGCCACGCAGATAACCATTAGTAAACAAAAGTAACCAACAGTGTCTAAATTTAAGAAGCATCAGAAAAAATTCAGCCTGGAAGGAAAAGTCCAAGAAGTTAAAATCAAAGATGGTTATAAACTGAAATATGTTTATGTAGAGACACCAGCAGGAAATAATTATGTTGTCAAAGTAGCCAAGGGTTTGCAGCGGAAATTTTCATCGGTATTAATGCCAGGTTTAGAGGTAAAAATAATAGGTGAAATGGCAGTATGCAAAAAAACTGGTGAAGAAGAGCTTGAAGCTTTTGAGATTGTACCTCGTTTTAGCAAAAATGCAACAGAACCATGCCCAAACCAGACTTTTGGATTCTTTGAAAAACCATCAAGTCAACTAATAGAACTAAAATTCCCTGAAACTGAGGATATTTGTAGTAAATCTCAAAAAATAAGTGGAGCTAATGCTAAATGTAAAGGTAAAAAAGCTCAAATTTTGGTATGTCAAAAATCTGATTGTCAAAAACGGGGTGCAGACAAAGTTTATCAAGCCTTGTCTCAAGTATTGACTGATAGTGGTCTACAAGACCAGGTAAAAATTAAGAAAACGGGATGTCTGAAAAAATGTAAAGCAGGACCAAATTTGATAATTATGCCGGACAAAGCTAAATACAGTCGGATTAGTTCGACAGAAATTCCCGAAGTTATTGAAAAGCACTTCCCTTTGCAGGCTTAACGCAAAAGTTTCCTGATTGATAATAGTTTTCTTTAATTCCAATCTTTAATTTTGGGGATTGGAAATTTTCTGCTGTATAGTTTAGTTGTTAAAAATAACCCGAATAGTGTAGGAGTATATCAAAATTTAATTTTTGGGTTGCTCCGGTTGTGAGTAAAACCCTCACATTATCAACTAATAAACAGACCATTAGAGGTAGAAATGAAAAGTTATTTTATTTTTTATGCCTACCTCAATGAATGTTAGGGGGAACTACTAAGTTAATAGTTAAAAGGAAACTGAAAAAGTGTCACAAACTAAGCCAACTATTTTAGTGAGTGGGGGAGCAGGATATATTGGTTCCCATGCAGTTCAGGCTTTACAAAATACAGGTTATGATGTATTAATTTTGGATAACCTTGTTTATGGACATCGGGATATTGTAGAAAATGTCTTGAAGGTACAAATGATTGTTGGTGATACTAGCGATCGCTCTTT
Organism: Trichodesmium sp. MAG_R04; assembly: GCA_023356515.1. Classification (GTDB taxonomy): domain Bacteria; phylum Cyanobacteriota; class Cyanobacteriia; order Cyanobacteriales; family Microcoleaceae; genus Trichodesmium. The sequence goes on from JAKQYG010000592.1 coordinate 1,327, forward strand.
ATTAGATAAAATTTTTGCTACTCATAACATTGAAGCAGTGATGCACTTTGCTGCATATATTTTTGTCGGCGAATCAGTCAAAGACCCCCAGAAATATTATCACAATAATGTAGTTGGTACACTAACATTACTGGAAGCGATGCTCAAAGCATCCATAAAAAAGTTTGTTTTCTCTTCAACTGCTGCTATTTATGGGGAACCACAAACCAGTCCTATTCCGGAGGACCATCCGAAAAATCCAATTAATCCTTATGGTGCAAGTAAGCGAATGATAGAGCAAATACTTGCAGATTTTGAGGTCGCTTATGATTTTAAGTCGGTTTGTTTTCGCTACTTTAATGCAGCGGGAGCCCATCCTAATAGTTTGACTGGAGAAGATCATAACCCGGAAACTCATTTAATTCCTCTGATATTGTTTGCAGCATTGGGCAAGCGAGATTCTATATCAATTTTTGGTACAAATTATAATACTCCTGATGGTACTTGTATTCGAGATTATATTCATGTGTGTGATTTAGCAGATGCTCATGTTTTGGGATTAGAATATTTGTTGAATGGTGGTGAGAGTGATATTTTTAATT
>JAKQYG010000593.1 GCA_023356515.1 Trichodesmium sp. MAG_R04
GCGAATTGAGGATGGAAACTTGATTGGAGAGGCATTGGGTTCTGCTGGTGGTATGAAGCGAATTCAAGACTTTTACCCTTACTTTGATGATACTTTTATAGTTCTTTGTGGTGATGCTTTGATAGATTTGGATTTGACTGCAGCACTTAAATGGCACAAAAAAAAAGGATCTATGGCTACTGTGATTATGAAGTCTATTCCTCGGGAAGAGGTTTCTAGTTATGGTGTCGTAGTGACAGATGAAATGGGGCGAATTCAATCTTTTCAGGAAAAGCCAAAAGTTGAAGAAGCTCTTAGTACCAATATTAATACTGGTATTTATATTTTTGAACCAGAGGTGATTGATTATATTCCATCTGGCGTTGAGTTTGATATTGGTAGTCAATTATTTCCTAAGTTGGTAGAAATAGGGACACCTTTTTATGGCGTGGCAATGGATTTTGAATGGGTCGATATTGGTAAGGTACCGGACTACTGGCAAGCAATTAGAGATGTATTAATGGGGAAGGTGAAAAATGTTTCTATTCCTGGTAGGGAAGTATTTCCAGGAATTTATACTGGTTTAAATGTAGCAGTTAACTGGGATAAGGTAGATATTGAGAAACCTGTTTATATTGGTGGTATGACCCGAATTGAAGATGGCGCCAAAATTGTTGGGCCTAGTATGATTGGTCCTAATTGCTGGGTTTGTAGTGGTGCAACTGTTGATAGTAGTGTTATATTTGAGTATTCTCGCTTGGGTCCTGGAGTTCGCTTAGTTGATAAGTTGGTGTTTGGCCGCTATTGTGTAGATAAGACTGGATCATCTATTGATGTTCAAGCTGCTACTTTTGATTGGCTAATTACTGATACTCGTCATGTTTTCCTTTCTCCTCCTCCTGTAGGACATAAAACTATTAAGGATATTTTACAAGAAAATGGGGGTTGATTTTTGGTATTCCTGCTCGAATAACGGTAGATGTAGATAAATGACTCTAAGGAACGATAATAGAAAGTCTAGTATTTACAGCGTTGGATTAGACAAATAATTTACAAGCCATGAATAGACATTTTCAGAAAAGAGGAAATAAGCAATAGGCAATTAAAAAGCTTGGCTATATTCGGGCTTGTATACTCATTCCCAGCTATTCCTAAAAGTTTATTTCAGAGATCTTTATATTTTGTTGCGTATTGATAGATTTTAACGCCAACTTAATTAGGGTTTGCTGAAAAAGTCTTTTTCAGGACTAGGGGACTCACCCCTAAAATTTACCAAGAGGATCGTTGCATAGAACCTCCCTAAAGAGAAACGGGGAATTGTAAGAAAAGCAATTTTATTAGCTTTCAAGTAGAGCAAAACTTTTGATAAACTGTATTAGACGGTTAGGGTTTCCCTAGTTAAATAATCCCGCATGGCCGCGTAAGCGCAAAGTTGGGGGTATAGCAACGTGCGCTGGTATATTTACATGGTACAAGTTGCTACTAATGTAATATATTTGAAAGTATTGGTAGATAGTAGCGTAAAATTGTACTACACTTAAATGCGATAGTAATATGTAAAGATGTGAGTGCTCATTGCTATATGTCACAAATTAAGGAATAATGACCTTGAGTTTTAATCCAGACTTATGTCGCAATGAAAGCGAGGTAGAAAGTAAATTAATTGTCAGTTATCTACTTCCGAAATTAGGATACAGTATCGAACATTGGCATCAAGAAGTAACCTTAGGTAGTATCCGTTTAGACTTTTTATCATTTGCTGCCCAGCAGCTACCTTGTCATTTAGCTCCTGAATCCTCTTTAGCTTTAGTTTTGGAGGCAAAACATCCAAAACAAAATTTAGACCGCCATCAACGAAAACTAAGGCGTTATTTAACAAGTATGAATGTAAGATATGGTTTGTTAACTAATGCTAAAGAAAT